>DAOWAU010000097.1 GCA_030634425.1 Dehalococcoidia bacterium | reverse complement strand
GCCGAGCCTGCCAAACCAGCAATGGGCTTCCATCCTCCATCAGAGTAAGAAAAATAATTCGGAAAGAAGGTGATATATGGGAGATAGCACAGAGAGGGTAATGATGTTTGTTGACGGAAGTAATCTGTATCATTCTCTCAAGAATGTTTTCAGAAGAACTGATATAGACATCGGCAAGTTTGGTAAGAAGCTCTTGGACAAGCGGCGGCTAATAAGAATCTATTACTATAATGCCAAGGTCGGTCTTAAGCAAGAGCCAGTGCGATACCGGGAGCAGCAGACGTTCTTTGCCAGTGTAAGTGCCATACCTTACTGCGAGTTGCGTTTAGGGCGGCTGGTCTACAACAACTGGCCTAATACCCCTCCTTATGAGAAGGGGGTTGATATCCAGTTAGCTACCGATATGATAACTCATAGTTTTAAGAACAATTATGATGTGGCTATTCTTGCTGCCAGCGATACCGATTATGTGGGCGCTCTTCAGGCGGTCAAGGACAACGGCAAGCATGTGGAGGTTGCCCTATTTGGTAAAGAGCGGACTTCCCAGCAGTTAAGGGTAGTAGCCGATAAAGTGGTAATTATGAACGGCCGGTTTCTCAAGGGTTGCTGGAAGTAAAGAGTCAGCGAATAGCTTATGGGTTGGGATGAAATCAAGAAAGCAAAGCGGCGGCTTGCTCGAGAGCAGGGCACTATTATTAAAGACTGGGGAGGTAGAATCCCCGTTGCCCTTATCTATCCCAATTCCTATTATATCGGGATGTCCAATCTGGGCATTCATGCCATCTATAGCCTGTTAAATAGCCAGGGTAAGGTCGTTTGTGAGAGAGCCTTCTGGGAAAAGGATAACAACATTCAGCGGTCGCCCCCTTTATCCCTGGAATCCCAGCGACCGCTTTCGGATTTCGCCGTGGTTGCCTTCTCCATCACCTATGAGGTCGACTACTTCAATGTAGTAAGCATTCTCAAAGCCAGTGGCATACCTCTGTATGCTGCCGACCGCGATGAAGGACATCCGGCGATTATCGCTGGCGGTTCCTGTATCATGGCTAATCCCCTCCCCCTGTCACCCTTCTTTGATTGCCTGTGTATTGGTGAGGCAGAGCCGATACTTCCTGTTATCCTTCCCATACTATCTGAGGGCATCGGGGGCAAGCGCGACGAACTGCTGAAAGCGCTAGCCTCACTACCCGGCATTTATGTGCCACAGTATTATTCTGGAACACCGGTGGTTCGCCAGTGGGCGGCAAATCTGGATGATTTCCCCACCACCACCGCCATAGTTACACCAGATACCGAGCTGGGTGGCTTATATCTCATTGAGGTAGAGCGTGGCTGCTACTGGGGCTGTCGCTTCTGTCTGGTGCATAATGCCTTTCGCCCCATGCGCTATCGGTCTATAGATAGTCTAATAGTCCAGGCTGAGCTGGGGCTTAACTATAGGAGACGCCTGGGGCTAGTCGGGCCTGCCGTTTCAGACCACCCCCAAATAGAGGAGCTGGTGGTTAGGCTACAACAAATGGGGGCTGAGCTCTCTGTCAGCTCGCTACGGACGAGGCCCCTTTCCCGCATAGTATTGAGAGAACTGGCTAAGGGGGGGGCACAGACCATTGCCCTTGCCCCCGAGGCTGGCTCCCAGCGCTTGCGTCAGGTCATTAAAAAGGGCATCTCCGAGGACGATATTTTGCAGGCGGTAAGCAAGGTTGCTGAGCTGAAGATAAGACAACTCAAACTCTACTTCATGATTGGCTTGCCTTCAGAGACCGATGAAGATATTGAGGAAATCGCTGCTCTCACCCTGAAGGGCAAGGGCATCATTGATAAGCAACAAAGCGGCTGTCGTATTATCCTCAGTATTGCCCCCTTTGTCCCCAAGGCGGGAACACCCTTCCAGTGGCTGCCCATGGCATCCCTTCCCACGCTGGAGCACCGTCTGTCTCTGCTCAAAGGCAAATTGATGCCCAAAGGGGTCAAGGTTAAGAGCGAAAGCCCGGCGTGGAGTGAGGTTCAGGGGGTTCTTTCTCGAGGAGATGCCAAATTAGCTGAGGTGCTGGTCGATGTAGAACAGGTATCACTATCCGGCTGGCGCCAGGCAGTGGAAAAGTGTCATTTGGACGTTGACTACTATGCCCACCAGAGGTGGGATACCAGTCAAAAACTGCCGTGGTCAATAATTGATTCAGGCATTAAACCGGAGAAACTCGAGCTTGAGTTAAAGAGAGCGTTGGCTCACAAGCTCTGAGCCCACTTTACCGCGTTGAGGAAAATCTGGAAGCCATCCCCGTACTTCTTGGCACCCTGCCTGGTCCACCGGGGGTGCTGGCTGCCCCGGATGTGGCGTTCGGGGTGGGGCATTAAGCCAAAATTTTCTCCAGGCTCCCCCGCCATACTGACTCAGTTTGCTCTAGAGAAAGATCTATGCAGTTCTCAATAGTAAACCGCCTACCTCCTACCACCCCTAATCTAGTTACAGGCACACGACTGATATTAGCTATCTTCTCCAACAATTGAACCTTCTCCGACTTTACCGAGACTACAATCCTTGACTGTACTTCACCAAACAGGGTAGCATCTAGCCTACCCTTAAACCGCCACCCCTCCCCCTTGAAACCACGGCCACCTCTTAAACAGCACTCAGCCAGGGTAATCGCCAGGCCACCGTCAGAGCAGTCATGAGCTGAACTAATAATCCCCTGTCTGATAGCCTTCAAGCAACAAGATTGCACCCTCTTTTCCATGTCTAGGTCAATATGAGGTCTGCCCTTAACCAGACCGTGAACCAGCTTAAGGTACTCACTGCCCCCCAACCCCACACCATCAAAGCCGCTACCCAGCAAAAATACCTGGTCACCCTCACCGACAAAACCCATGTCACAGCGCTGGCTTATATCCTCATTGAGACCAATCATGCCACATATTGGTGTCGGATAGATAGCCCCTTCCTTGCCCTCGTTGTACAGACTAACATTGCCGCTGATTACCGGTACACCCAGCTTCCGGCAAGCGCTACCTATACCACGAATGCACTCTTTAAGCTGGTAATAAATGTCCTTCCTCTCTGGATTGCCCAAATTAAGGCAATCAGTGACAGCTAGGGGTTTGGCACCGGTGCACACCAAATTTCGTGCTGCCTCAGCCACAGCTATAGCCCCACCGGCATACGGGTCAAGGTGACAATAGCGTCCGTTTCCATCCACAGTAAATGAAAGGGCTTTACTGCTCCCCTTTACCCGCAACACTCCGCCATCACCACCAGGAGGCATAACATCGGTCTGAGTACTAGAATGCTGAAATATCCATTCCCGGCTACAAATATTAGGTGAGGCCAGCAACTGGAGAAAAACCGATTTAGCCTCGCTTGGGGTAAGGTCGGGGATAACTTTTAGTTCCAACGACTGAATCTCTCTCAACCACCTCGGCTTTCTG
>DAOWAU010000067.1 GCA_030634425.1 Dehalococcoidia bacterium | reverse complement strand
GGTCAGACAATATCTCAATCTCCCTCCAGCTGAAACCCGGGCTTAAACCACCTAATGCCTTTATTACTGCCTCCTTACCAGCAAAACGGACAGCCAAAGACGAGGAGTTGTTGCAGCACAGCTTAAGCTCAGAATCAGTATACACCCGCTGAAGGAACCGCTCCCCCCAGCAGGCTATAGCCTTTTCAATACGGGTTACCTCTATTATATCCACACCAATATAGCGCATCCTGGTTGCCAGCATTATAGCCTATTTTACACAGGCGCTCAATTTATAATAATGCTACTTGATTTAATCCTTAATTATGGATATACTATACTGTTAAATGTGCGATAATACTACTTGATTTAATCCTTAGTTATGGATATACTATACTGTTAAATGTGCGATAATGCTACTTGATTTAATCCTTAGTTACGGATATACTATATTGTTAAATTTGTAATAATGCCAGAGTAGCAAGCGCATCAAAAACGAGGAGAGGAATCGCCATAGTTTATGAATAAGTCAAGAATAGCTCGTTGCCTTGCTTGTTTTATCTTACTCTCCGCAGCGCTCACCACTTTACTGGGAAGCCCAATCGTAGTCGCAGCTGAGGAAGGTAGTAATAGCCCTGCCCCACCACCGAGCCAGGGGGAACCTGAGAAGGACTACGAACCTATCGGAATTGTTTGCAAATTTCCCATTGTGAAGGGTGTGGCTGGCGACACTTTCGACTTTGAGTTTTATCTCGCGCCTACTGTCAAAGAGTATGCTGTTGCGTATGACTTTAGCGTTATAGCCCCTCCTGGATGGGAGGCAACAATCTGGCACTCCTACTCAGACCAACGGGTAGGAGGTATTGATCTCGAGGGGGTAATCGCCCCTAGTGAGACGATCACGGTAAGAGCTGCCCCGCTACCGGGGAAAGCACCGGAGCCAGGCGAGTATGTGATAACCTTTGAAATGGAGTCAGCTGATACTAAAATCAGTATCGACCTGACGGCAGTGGTGACTGCGAGGTATGAGCTTAATATAGATACAACCACAGGTAGGTTCAATACCGAGATAAAGGGTGGCGAGGAGAAACACATATCCATTCTGCTGGAAAACACAGGCACGGCGGCTATTGAAGGCCTCGCCTTCTCATCAAATAAGCCTGAAGGCTGGAGCGTAACCTTCAGCCCCGAGAAAATAGACACTTTAGAACCCGACCTTAAGCAGGAGGTGGAAGTAGTAATAAAGTCACCGAAGAGAACGATAGCTCGTGACTATTTCGCTACCTTGAAGGCTGAAAGTGAAAACGCCTCTGGCAGTATGCAACTGAGGGTAACTGTGCTAACACCCAGGATTTGGGGAGGTGGTGGCATTGGCATAGCAGTAGCTGTTATCGCCGGCTTGATAGTTTTATTTAGGCGACTGAGCACGAGATGAGTGAGCTGGCTAAATGGCTGACAGTGGAGATAGTAGACCTGCCCAAAACCCGCTTTGTCAAACGGACTGGTAATTGATTTAATCCCTAGTTAGGGGTAGAACTATACTGCCGAATTTGAGATAATGATAAAAGTAGAAGGCGTGTTAAGAACAAGGAGGAGGAATTAATTTATGAAGAGGTCCAGAATAGCTCGTTGCCTTGCTTGTTTTATCTTACTCTTCGCAGCGCTCACCACTTTACTGGGAAGCCCAATCGTACTCGCAGCCGAGGAAAGCAGTAGCGGCCCTATCTTGTCGCCGCCGAGCCAGGAAGAACCCCAGTCGGAAGGGGAACCTATCGAGTTTTTTTCCAAATTTCCTACTATAGAGGGTGTAGCTGGCGACACATTTGACTTCGAGATTATGGTCACACCTAGTACCGACGAGTATGCTGTGAAGTACGACTTTAATGTTACAGCCCCTCCTGGATGGGAGGCAGGGGTTTGGGGCGACTACCCGAAAAAACGGGTGTCATCCATTGACTTCAGTGGAGAACGTGTCCACAGTGAAACAATCGAAGTTAAAGCTGTCTCGCTACCAGGTGAAAACCCAGAGCCAGGCGACTATGTGATAACCCTTGAAATGACCTCAGCTGAGCCTGAGTTTAAAGCCAGTATCGACCTGACGGCAGTGGTGACCTACAGCTATGAGTTCGGGATGTATACCGAGACGGGGCGGCTTAGTGCTCAGGTAACGGCTGGAGAGGATAATCATATCACAATCCTGCTGATAAACACAGGCACGGGAACCATTGAAGACCTCACCCTCTCATCAGATAAACCCGAGGGTTGGGATATAACCTTTAACCCTGAGAAAATTGACACTTTAGAACCCTTCCTTAGGCGAGAAGTGGATGTAGTAATAAAGCCGCCGAAAAAAGCAATAGCTGGCGACTATATTGCTACCCTGACATCTGACAGTGAACGCGGCTCTGATAGCCTGGAGATGAGGATAACTGTGCTAACATCCACGATTTGGGGATGGGCTGGCATTGGCATCGCAGCGGGTGTTATCGCCGGCTTAGTAGTATTGTTTAGGCGATTAGGAAGGAGATGAATGATTTGGCCAAGCAACCAGTAGTGGAGACAATAGACCTGACCAAAACCTATGCTAACACTACGGTTGTTGATAGGTTAAACCTGCGTATAGAAGAGGGGGACATCTTTGGTTTCCTTGGCCCCAATGGAGCTGGGAAAACTACAACCATACTAATGCTGCTTGGCCTCACCGAGCCAACCTCTGGCACAGCGCGCATATGCGGGTATAACTCCACCAGGGAACCACTCAAGGTTAAGCGCCTCACCGGCTATATCCCGGAAAAGGTGGGGTTCTATGAGGATTTAACCGCGGGCTATAACTTAATCTACACCGGCAGGCTAAATGGTTTTCCTGATAAGGTTGTTAGAAAGAGGGTAAGTGAGGCACTGGGCATAGTTGGTCTGTCAGAGTCAGCCGACCAGATGGTGGGAGAGTTCTCCAGAGGGATGAAGCAACGCCTGGCAATTGCCGACATATTGGTTAAAATGCCCAAGGTAGCCATCTTGGATGAACCCACATCCGGTATAGACCCTCAGGGTATCGTTCACATGCTTGACCTGATAGCCAAGATATCCAAAGAGAAGAAGATGACCGTTATCATGTCCTCACATCAACTATATCAAGTTCAGCGAATTTGCAAGCACGTGGGGATACTATCGCAGGGGAAACTGGTGACTGAAGGCTCATTAGACCAAATGGAAAGGGAGGCTCCAGGCGGTGGCCGATTTAGGATTGAGATTAAGCTAGTCGAAATTACTTCAGCACTTATCGATTGTATCAAGCGAATCAAGGGTGTAACCAGCGTAGAAAGGCGTGAAGATTCACTGCTTGTTAGCTGCTCAGAGGACTTAAGAGCTCAGATAGCTAAAGCAATTGTAGAAGCCAATGGTTTACTGGTAGAGATGAAAATTCAGAGCTTTACTTTAGAGGACATCTACCTGAAACATCTTAAAGAGGCCTAATATGCAAGCATTGATGACAGTATTCCACAAAGAATTAGCTGATAATTTCACCAGCTGGAAAGGCATAATCCTGTTTATCATGGTATTGCTGGTTGGTGTACTTGTTGTCCTTGCCCCCTCCGGGGCTTTGGATAATATAAGAGCGACACTAGTTGCCCCCACTCAATTTATCTTCCTTAAGATTTTTACTGCTTCTGGCGAAGCTTCGCCCTCCTTCCTTTGGTTCTTTGCTATGATTGTTATACCCATAGTAGGCATAATCCTTGGCCTTGATGCTATAAATAGCGAGAAAAGCAGCGGGACGCTGAGCCGGCTCCTATCTCAACCTATCTACCGGGATGCCGTTATCAATGGTAAGTTCCTGGCTGGCACAGTTACCCTAGCCATTATGCTGACGACCACCATGCTGGTTGTCTCTGGAATAGGACTGGCTGAGCTTGGAGTTCCCCCAACCTCAGAAGAGACGGCCAGGATACTATTATTCTGGGGGGCAAGTATTCTTTACGGAGCCTTTTGGCTGGGCTTATCCATGCTATTCTCCGTATGCTTTGAGCGGGTGGCTACCTCAGCTCTAACCTCGATAGCAATTTGGGTATTTTTTCTCTTTTATACCATCACCGGCTTTATTGCGGGGCAGACTCAGAATCCTGAAGCTACCATCCTAGCTATGCGTGCTTCACCCCTCTTCCTCTTTCAGGAGTCAATGAACGTTATCCTTGTCCCTGGAGCAAGGACGATATCAGAATACCTCCAACTTTCCGTTGCTCCTGCTAGGTTTATACCTGGACCTCTTTCACTGGGTCAGACTTTGCTAACTATATGGCCCCACATGGCCATCATTGGAGGAGTAACAACTGCCCTCTTTGCCATCTCATATGTCAAATTCATGCGTGAAGAAATAAGGTCTACATAAGATAAAAGACCTTTAAAGTTCCATATGGGATGTAATGGCATTAGGCTATTTTATTGGCACCTCAGGCTGGCACTATGACCATTGGCGGGACAGGTTCTACCCGAAGGAGCTGACTAAAGCCAAGTGGCTTGAATTCTATGCCCATCACTTCACCACAGTTGAACTCAACAATAGTTTTTACCGGCTGCCTTCAGAGAACGCCTTTGCCAACTGGTATAACTCATCACCAGCCAATTTCACCTTTGCGGTAAAGGTAAGCCGTTTTATCACCCACATTAAGCGACTAAAAAATAGTGAAGAGGCGGTAGAGAAGTTCGTTGGTAGAGCCAAAATTCTAGG
>DAOWAU010000011.1 GCA_030634425.1 Dehalococcoidia bacterium | reverse complement strand
TTTGCCATATCGCCTTTCAATTTGGCTAATAGCCAGGTCTAGCGCCTTCTCCTTCTCCGTTATCATCTTCGCTCAACTAATGATAACACAAGCACTCCCCCCCAAACAAGTGAAATAACTGAGTGCCGAGCAACCTCACCCTCGACCCTTTTCGGTCATTATTGGTTTGGTTGCCAGTCCCGTTCGCTATAGAAACCCAGACCAAAGAAGCCCGGACCTATATGCGTCCCCAGCACCGGTCCGAGCTCAATAAGCGCAAGCTCGGCGCAGTTGAAATGGGTTTGAACCTCCTCCTTCAGCACCAAAGCTGGCTTAAGAGAGTGGGTGTGAACTACTATGACATGAATGGGGGCGCTTCCTTTCATCCGCTCCCTCATAAGCCCCAAGATATGTTGTATAGCTTTACGGGTGGTCCTCTCCTTAGCTAGAACCTTAAGCTCTCCACCCTCAAAGGCTAGGATGGGCTTAATCCTGAGCATGGTACCCAGCAAAGCCTTCGCCCCACCGATGCGCCCTCCCCTCCACAGATATTCCAGGGTATCAAGCACGCCAAGGGCGCTTATGGATGCGTTAAGCCTTTCAATGGAATCCTTAATCTGGGACAAGGACTGCCCCTTTTTGGCAGCCTCAGCGGCAGGACCAACCAGCATCCTCATGGCTATAGATAGCGAATCCACTACCTCAATCTGAGCTTGGGGCAACTCTACCTTGGCAGCCCTGGCTGAATTAACCGCCCCGCTTAACTTGCTGGAGATATGAATGGAAAGGATAGGATGGCCGCCCTGGGCTAACTCACTATATATCTGGGTAAAATCGTTTATAGAAGGCTGCGAGGTAGTAGGAAGCGTTCTGGATGAGGCTAGCCTTCGATAGAATTCCTCGCTGGTAATGTCCTCACCCTCACTATAGTCATCTGCCCCGAAGATGACCTTGAGCGGGACAACATGAACATTGTATTTGGCAATCTCTTCCGACGATAGGTAAGCGGTGCTATCAGTAACGATTTTAACCTCGGCAGTCAACTTTCACTCCTCCTCAAGGCTAGCCACCGGGGGGGGTAAGCGTTTATGGGCGCTAGCCGCTATCATAGATTCAATCTTTTGTCTCAGTCCAGTTGGTGCCTCGCCGGTAACCAGATACCGGTCGAGCTCCTCATAGCTAATCCCCAGCTCACCCTCATCAGTTTGCCCCTGCCACAGACCTGCCGAGGGGGGCTTATCAATAATCGGCTGCGGGATGTCCAGGAAACCGGCTAATTCCCTTACCTGGCTTTTGACCAGGTTGCCCAAGGGCAAAATATCCGCTCCTCCATCCCCATACTTGGTAAAGTAGCCTACAGAAAGCTCACTCCTGTTACCCCCCCCAGCCACTATATATTCGAGCTGATTGGCGAAGTAATAAAGGGTGAGCATCCTTAATCTGGCTTTGAGGTTGGCCTCGGCTAGCCGGCTGGCACCGGGCTTTGTCTTATCACCGGACAAAGCATGGAGCAAGGTATCAAAAACAGGGTCAAGAACCACCACCTCGGTTTTGATGGAGAACTTGCTGGCCACAGCCAGGGCATGCTCCTTATCCTCTGGGTCGCTGTAGCAGGGCATAACCACCCCCAACACGTTTTTGGGGAAAGCTCGGTGACACAATACCGCCACTACTGAGGAATCAAGCCCACCACTCATCCCTACCACCACCCCCTTACCCCCGGCGGCCACTGTCTTTTCCTCTATCCACAAGACTAATTCTTGGGCTAATTGCTCAGCATCCATACGAATAACCTATATAAATAATACACTAAATATACTACCTATAGCTACTTAATCAAAAGGTTGGGCGAGATTAGCGAATACGGGATGGGCAAATATTATTTAGACAGCACCGGGAGCAGAGAGGGCGGCTGCGGCAGACATCCTTAGCCAGGCAGACCAGCAGGGCATGGTATTCCTTGAATAGCTCGCTATCAGTGGGGAGACCGTGCATAAAAAGGGTCTGATAGGCAGCGTAGCTATGGCTCTCAGGGGCTAAGCCGATACGGCCGATGATGCGGCGGGTATAAGCATCAATAACAAAAATTGGCTTGTTGGCACCGTAAAGTACTATGGAATCGGCTGTCTCCTCTCCAATACCATGAATGGAAAGCAACTGCTGGCGGAGATGGGCAATATCATCGGCCCACAGCTTGTCAAGGTTATCGTCACAGTGGTCGCCTAGCCAGTGGGCAAAGGACTTAAGCTTTTTCGCTTTGGCATTATAGTAACCACAGGGGCGGATAAGGGCAGCGACCTCAGGGAGGGGCAGCCGGCGTAGCGCCTCTGGTGACAGCGCTTTGGCTACTTTCAGATTAGCTATGGCTTTCTCTACATTAATCCAGGCCGCTGACTGGGTAAGGATGGCACCGACTATCATCTCAAACGGCCCTTCTGCCGGCCACCAATGCTGCGGCCCGTAGCAGTCCATAAGCCGACGGTAGATATCCTGTAGCTTCTGGCTTATCAATGAGATTTGGTTAGCCATTGGGGCACCCTAGCATCAGCCACAGGGTCATGTTTGGCAATTCAGCAACCATTTCAACACCTGCGGTTTAACCCGATATCGCAGAAATGGTAGCATATGCTCGCTTCACTGACAAATCTTCGGCTTGGTTTGCATGCTGATAAAGGCTATAATATGCCTCAATAGAACTTAGTTACGGGCGACTAAAGTGGAACCACAAAAAAGGTTACGCCGGGGACTGATTATTCTAGGTAGCATCATAGCCACTGGCTCTATTGGCTATATGCTCATCGAGGGTTGGTTCTTTACCGATGCCATTTATATGACGATAATAACCATAACCACTGTAGGTTATGGTGAGGTTCACCCGCTCAGTCATTCAGGGCGGATTTTCAGCATTTTCCTGATTGGGGGTGGTGTTGGCGGGGGACTATTTGTGTTAACCGCCCTTGTCCAGTATGTCATAGAGGGAAGATTGCGCACCGAATTATGGAGGCGACAAATGAAAGGTAAAATAGCCAAACTAAAAGACCACTTTATTCTCTGTGGCTATGGACGGGTAGGAGAGGAGATAGCCCACACCTTTACCGAGGAGGGTGTCCCCTTTGTCGTTGTCGATAGCCGCCCAGATAATATTGCCATGGCTGAAGAACACGGTTACCTATGCCTGCTTGGCGATGCTACCAGCGATAAATTGCTAACGGAGGCTGGTATTGAACAGGCCAGGGGACTAGTGGCCGCCGTGGGCAGTGATGCTGATAATACCTATATTACCCTCTCGGCTCGGGGGCTGCGCCCCGACCTATTCATTGAGGCTCGAGCTAGCAACAAGGAAGCAAAGACAAAACTAAAGAGGGCTGGAGCTGATCGGGTGGTCTCTCCCAGCAGTATCGGCGCTCGGCGCATGGCCATGCTCGCCCTGCGCCCGGCAGTAGTTGATTTTATTGACACGGTAACCTATCGCCGTGGCCAAGAGTTGCTCATGGAAAATATAATCATAAAGAGCGACTCGCCACTGGCCGGGTTAACTATCGAAGCCATCCACAAGCAGGTTAAAACTATTATCCTGGCAATAAGCAAGAAAAGTGGCAAACTCCTGACCAGCCCAACCAGTGACACCGCTATTGAGGTTGGAGACCGCCTCATCATCATGGGTACTCCCAAGGAGCTGACCGCTCTGGAATGTTTCTGTGAAGGAGGTCAACCATAATGACCAAGGTAGGCATCATCAATGTTACCGGCTATGCTGGTGTTGAGCTAGCCCGGCTACTACACCAGCATCCAGAGGTAGAGCTTATTTCAGTTACCGGGCGCAGTACTGCTGGTCAGGAGCTAGGTCAGGTCTTCCCCCATCTGGCCGATATAGGCCTGACTATTGAAGCTGAGCTGGGGGAGGTCGAACTGGCTTTCTCCGCTATGCCACACCAGGCAAGTGCCAAGGAGGTGATACCACTGCTCGACCAGGGCATTAAGGTAGTGGACATCAGCGCCGATTTCAGGCTGAAGGATGCCGCCGAATACCAGCGGTGGTATGGTTCCAATCACCCCACCCCGCAACTACTTGACCAAGCGGTATATGGCCTGCCTGAGCTATACCGGTCTCAGGTTGCCTCCGCCCAACTGGTAGCCAACCCCGGTTGCTACCCCACTGGGGCTATTCTGGCTCTAGCTCCGGCGGTCAAGGAGGGGCTAATTGAGCCTGACATCGTTATTGATAGCAAATCGGGGGTATCCGGGGCAGGGAGAACCCTCAGCATGAGAACCCACTTCTCCGAAGCCAATGAGGATGTTGCCGCCTATGCCTTAGAGGGGCACCGGCATCTGCCTGAAATCGTGCAGGAGCTAGAGCTGCTCTCCCCCCAGCGGTCGCTCTCAATAACCTTTGTCCCCCACCTAATACCGATGACCAGAGGGATACTGACCACCGGCTACGCCCCGATAGCCTCGGGGAAGGTCTCCGTTGACCAAAAGGGAGAGAAAAAGCTGTTCCAGCTATATCAAAACTTCTATAAGGATGAGCCCTTTGTCAGGGTAGTGGAATCTCCCCCCCACACCAAGCACACCTGGGGGAACAACCTGTGCCTTATTCACCCCGCCATTGACACCAGAACGGGGAGGCTCATCGTTATCAGCGCCATTGACAACCTGGTCAAGGGGGCGGCGGGACAGGCTGTCCAGAATATGAACCTCATGCTGGGCTTGCCAGAAACCACCGGGCTTGATACTCTGGCGATTTATCCTTAAGCTCCACGCAACCCGCTGAAATGTTGTCTCACACCTGCGCCTCTGCTATGCTTGGGCCATAGTGAGCAAGGCAGCAATCACTACCAGCACAGATGTCAGTCCTAATGGGTTTGCCCCTATTGACTACGTCAAGATCACCATCTTCGGCTTTGCCATGACTGCCCTCTGGAGCAGCCTTCATAGCATAATTCTGCCGCTGCGACTGCTGGACTTTGTCGCTGAGGCACAGAAGAATACCTACCTTGGAATTCTTACCGCTACCGGCTTGCTCCTGGCTATAGCTGTCCAGCCCATAGCAGGGGCATTTAGCGACCGCTCCGGCTTCAGGTGGGGACGGCGAAGACCGTTCATTCTCATCGGCGCTATAGTGGCCCTGTCGCTTCTGCCCGGAATAGGCTTTGCCCGCAGTTTGGTTACCATTTTCGCCATTTATTACCTGCTCCAGATTAGCTGCAATGCGGCACTGGGTCCATATCAAGCCTTTATTCCCGACCTGGTGCCTGAAGAGAAGAGGGGGCGAGCTGCAGGGGTGAAGGGGCTGCTGGAGATAGTGGGCGGGGTTACCTTCATCTGGGTGGTAGGTCACTTAATGGCCGACTACTCCAGTGGACAGGGAAGCTGGTGGCTATGGTTGAGCCTGGGTATACTGGGAATCGTTTTCCTCAGCACCATGATTGGTACGATAGTAACCGTTAAGGAGCGACCGGGAGCCGGCGGCCCTAAATTGCCCTTACTGCCCACCCTACGTAAAAGTTTCAGGATTGATGTCGAAGCCACCCCTGATTTTAAGCGTTTCCTGGTGTCCCGCCTCCTTTTTGTTCTCCCGCTGACTACTTTCATGACCTTTGGGCTGTATTTCTTTAAGGATGTTGCCGGTGTAGCCAACCCAGCGGCGGTGATGGGCGACTTTGCTCTAGTAACCGGCGGTTGCATGGCAAGCGTGGTCTATCCTGCCGGGCGCCTCTCTGACCGGTTCGGGAGAAGACCGGTAGCCTTCATTTCCGGACTTATTGGTGCTTTAGGGATTGGGCTGCTATTCTTCCTCCATAGCTACCACTCCATGTTATTCGCCGCCAGTCTCCTCGGAATTGGCTTGGGGGGGCTTATGGGCAGTAACTGGGCTCTGGCGGTAGACCTAGTACCCAAAGATGAAGCAGCGAGATACCTCGGCCTGACCAATCTGGCTACTGCTGGCGGCTCTATCCTAGCCCGCCTCCAAGGACCGATGATTGACTTCGTTAACGCCTACAGCGCCGGGCTGGGCTACACCGTTATGCTCTGGATTAGTTTCGGTTCTCTTATTGCCAGCTCAATGTTATTGAGGGGGATTAAGCAGAGGTAAGGGCATCCACCCAGGTAATTGTATCCACCCGGCACCAATACAGGCTATGATTGTGTAGGCCAAGCTTCTACCTGCCAAGCATATCAGAAAGAACTTCCATAAAGGGTAACGGAGGGCACCAGCAGCTATCCCGATTAGGTCAATAGGGAAAAGGGGCACGAAGTTAAAGCCAAAGATAATAATAGCTCCCCATCTCTTTACCCAACGCTCAGCCCTAGCATACCCCCTTCGCCGTTGCAAAATTCCCCGCCCGCTATATCCTGTCATATAGGCGGTTAGCTCTCCAATAGCTGCCCCTGCCCCACCAGCCAACCCCAACAGAGGCGGGAAGAAATCAGGGCCAAACCTTTGAAGAGGAAAATATATCCAGAAGCTGGGGATGACGACAAGAACAGTGGAGTTCCAAATCATACTGACGAGGAAAACACTGGGATAGCCATAGTATCCAAGTTCGGCAATCCTATCGTGGTAAAGGAAGATACCAACTGAAATGGCGACGACAAAGCACAGGGCCAATATGGGAAGGACCTTCCCTCTCAGCCGTTCTTTGCCCATCTCCATCAGCTTGCCACGGCTAAATATAGTGCGCATTTGCCCTCTATAGTAGCATATTTGAAGGGGAGGGTTGAGGGGAATAGATAGCGTTGCCCGCTAGCTACATCTCTGCTATACTTTAGCCGTGTGCCCCCATCGTCTAGAGGCCTAGGACACCGGCCTTTCAAGCCGGCAACACGGATTCGAATTCCGTTGGGGGTACTTAGAATTTGCCCTCCAGTTTCTTATAGGTGTCAGCTACTGCCTCAGACACTACCTTAGTATCAGCTACTACCGGCATGAAGTTGGTGTCACCCTGCCACCGGGGCACGATATGGGTGTGGACATGCCCCTCCAGGCCCACTCCAGCTACCTTCCCCATGTTTGCCCCTATGTTGAAGCCAGCGGGGTTAAATACCTGTCTTAACACCTTGAGGCTTCTAACAACTATTTCAATGTGCTCATGAAGCTCTTCATCGGTCAGCTCCTCCAGGCTGGCTACATGCCGGTAGGGGGCTATCATCAAGTGCCCTGGGTTGTAGGGATAGCTATTCAAAACGACAAAGTTTTGCTTTCCCCGATACAGGATGTGATTTAGAGCATCATTATTTTGCTTAGGTTTTTCACACAAAAAGCACTCTTCCGATTTTTCCATCATGATATATTCCATACGCCACGGCGCCCAAATCTTCTCCATTTCTGCTCTCCTTGATTGATTAGTCTATTGTATAGTTTTCGGCGGCGATTGTAAAAAGTGCCCCTGTATTTTATAGTTACATTAGCCATGAAAGGTAAGAGCTCAGCTGAGAATATTATAACCTTTTTAGGGACTGGCGGTGCCAGATTTGCCATTATTTCCCAGGTTTTAGCTTCAGGCGGCTTGTGGCTGAATTTAGATGGCACCGAAATACTCCTTGACCCCGGTCCAGGTTGTATAGTTCAGTCCACTAAAAGAAAGCTTAGAGGTGCTAAGCTCAGCGGTATAATCCTCTCTCACCGCCACCTGGACCACTCGGCAGATGTCAATGTCATGGTTGAGGCCATGACTCAGGGCGGATTCAGGCAACATGGCTGGCTGTTCGCCCCGGCAGATGCCCTAGAGAGTGAGCCGGTTATCTTTTCCTACCTGAAAAACAACCTTAAGGGCATTGAGGTTTTACAAGAGGGCAAGTCATACTCCATAGGCAATGTCTCCTTTACCACCCCAATTCGGCACATACACCCGGTAGAAACCTACGGCATGGTGTTCACCACCGCTGAGCATACCTTTTCCTACATTGCTGATAGCCGCTACTTTGATGGCTTATGCCAGAGCTACGGGGGCGAGCTATTAATTATTAACGTGGTCTTCGAAAAGCCCAGACCTCCCATTGACCACCTATCAGTGCCTGATGCCAAGCGTATTATTGCGGAATTAAAGCCCAAGGTAGCCATTCTGACCCACTTTGGTATGACCATGTGGCGGGCAAAGCCATGGGGGATAGCCGAGAAGCTGTCTGAGGAGACCGGGGTTAAGGTAGTCGCTGCCCGAGACGGCATGAGGTTCGACCTGTCAAAATTGGACGAGTGAGGAGGCAAATTGAGCTATCCGGATAATATATTACATCAAGTTATCAAGCCCGCCCGCTATACCGGCGGTGAGTGGAATAGCATAGTTAAAGATTGGGACAAGACTCCTATCAAGGTTGTCCTTTCCTACCCGGACCTATACGAAGTGGGCATGTCTAATATGGCTTTGCCTATCCTCTATGAGATGCTTAACCGCCAGCCCGACGTCCTTGCTGAAAGGGTCTTTGCCCCGTGGGTGGATATGGCAGAAATAATGCTCGCCAGCGGTATCCCTCTGTCCACCCTGGAATCCCGGCACCCGCTAAAGGATTTCGATATCATCGGTTTCTCGCTGGGCTATGAACTCACCTATACCAATATACTGAACATGCTTCACCTAGCCGGGATACCATTGTTAGCTTCGGAAAGGGATGATTCCCACCCCGTAATAATCGCCGGCGGCAGCGGCGCCCTTAACCCGGAGCCTATGGCTGATTTCATTGACCTCTTTGTAGTAGGGGATGGCGAAGAGGTACTGCTGGAGCTGATTGATATCTTCCGTGACTGGAAACGGCAGGGGGCTGCCAAAGGGGAACTACTTCGCCAGGCAGCCGCTATCCCCGGCATCTATGTGCCCAGCCTGTATCAGGTAGAATATCAGGCTGATGGTATGTTCAAAAGCATCACTCCTACTGTAGCCGAAGCCAGCCCCACCATCCAGCGACGGATAGTAGGCAAGCTCCCTCCCCCAGCAACCAAGCCGGTGGTCCCCTACATCGGGGTGATTCACGACCGCGGAGGGATAGAAATTCAACGGGGCTGCAGCCATGGCTGCCGCTTCTGTCAGGCAGGGAATATATATCGCCCGGTGCGCGAGCGCCCCCCGGAGGAGATAATCCAGGCGGTGGGGGAGCTTATCGCCAACTGCGGCTACAATGAGATATCCCTGGTCTCACTGAGCACCAGTGACTACACCGACATCGATAGGCTGATAACCGACCTGTTTCAACGTTACCAGAGCCATAACCTCAGTCTTTCGCTACCCAGTCTGTGTATTGACAGCTTCTCGGTGAAACTGCTGGATTCCCTGCCCTCAGGGAGGAAGACGGGACTCACCTTCGCTCCCGAGGCGGGAAGCGACAGATTACGACGAACCATCAATAAGGATATCCCGGAGAAGGAGATTCTGGAGACAATCGCCACCGCCTTTGACCGAGGTTGGACCAGCCTCAAGCTATATTTTATGCTCGGCCTGCCCACAGAAACCACCGATGACATTGAGGGCATCATCCAGCTGGTAGATAAAATCGATTCCCTGGGGAGGAAGGCTAAAGGGAGAAGGCCCCAGCTGAGAATCAGCCTGTCCACCTTCGTGCCCAAGCCGCACACACCCTTTCAGTGGACGGCTCAGCAAAGCGGACAGCAGCTAACCGCCGGGTACGAACTGCTCAAGCAGGGACTGCGTCGGAGGGGGGTCAGGCTGTGGTGGCACGACCCTAAAGTGAGCCTGCTGGAGGCGGTATTGTCACGAGGAGATAGACGACTGGGCAAGGTTATCCATCGCGCCTGGCAGCTGGGCTCGATATTCGACGGCTGGAGCGAGCAGTTCAACTATGAGAACTGGCTCAAAGCCTTTATGGAAGCAGGGATTGAGCCTAGTTTCTATGCTCATCGGGAGCGTCCTTTGGATGAACCGCTCCCCTGGGCTCACATAGATACGGGCATAACCCCAGCTTTCCTAAAACAGGAATACCAGCGGGCGAAAAAGAGCGGCGCAACCCCTGACTGCCGTTATCAGGATTGCAGTGTCTGCGGGCTCCAGCGCTGGCACCCAGAGTGCCGGCAAAAGCACCAGGGGAGTTAAAAGACTAGTCTTGCCTGCCACCGTCGACAACGATAGTATGTCCGGTGATGAAACTGGAAGCGTCAGAAGCTAAAAACAGGGCTGCCCCGACAATATCACCGGGCTCGGCCAATCGCCCCAGCGGTATCGTCGACCTATAGTACTCTAAAGTCTCAGGAACACTCCACGATGCTCTGGTCATCTCAGTTTTAACTATTGTAGGAGTAATAGCATTAACCCTGATATTGTAGCTAGCTAGCTCCAGAGCTGCTACTCGGGTAAGCATAAGCACTCCTGCCTTGGCGACACAATAAGCACCCCTATTTATGGCCGCTTTTAATCCATGCGTCGAGGATATATTGATAATATTGCCCCTTCTTCGCTCAACCATACTCTTGCCTACTGCCTGAGAGCAAAGGTAACAGCCCTTGAGATCAACATTAATAATCTCATCCCAATCGTCCTCAGACGTGTTAAGTAACGATTTCTTGAGTAATATGCCGGCATTATTGACCAGAATATCAATGGCAGCAAATTGATCCATAACCTTCTGCACCAGGTTATCTACATCTGCCTTCTTTGAAATATCAGCCTGGATAGCCAAGGAACATCGACCAAGCCTTTGAATTTCTTCAGCCACAGCCTGAAGCTGGCCATCTTCGATTACTCGGCTACAAACAGCCACATCAGCCCCAGCCTCAGCAAAAGCCAAAGCAATAGCCTTACCTATCCCTCGCTTAGCCCCGGTAACAATAGCTACCTTACCTGCCAAAGAAAAACTAGGTATACCCATCATTTAACCTCATATTACGTATTTCTCGGTTCAACCAAAGCAGGCGATAGCCACTACCTTATCACCCTGACCAAGCTTCATTAACCTCACCCCTTGGGTGCTCCTTTTCTGAACAGAAATGCGGTGCTCCTGGCGTTTCTCTTTCAGCGGAGTGCGGATGACATTGCCATCAGCCGATATAATCATTAGCTGTTGGGAACGGGAAACAAGCCCGGCAGCAGCTACCCCACCCGTCTTATCTGTCGTCTTAAAAGTCCTTACCCCACCGCCAGCACGATGCTGTCGTGGGTACTCATCAACGGGGGTAAGTTTACCGTAGCCCCCTGTAGTAACCGCCAACAGAAAGGCTTTAGGATAGACAATATCCATACTGATTACCTGGTCATCTCGCGTCAACCGGATGCCGCATACTCCGCCACTAGTTCTGGAGCTAGCTCTCAGCTCGGATACGGCGAATCTGATTGACTGCCCTTGCTGAGTTACTAATACAATGTCATCGCGGTCAGCAGCGATACGGGCTTCCACCAGCTCATCGCCCTCAGTCAAATCCATAGCGATAAGCCCACTACTCCGCACCGAGGCGAAACTCTTCATAGCCGTCTTTTTCACCTCACCCTGAGCAGTAGCCATCACCAGGTAGGCATCCGGCTTAAAATCACTCACCACTACCATAGCGGTAACCCGCTCATCCTCACCGACGGGGAAGAGATTAACCACCGCCGTCCCCTTAGCCCTTCGGGAGCTATCACCTGGGATTTCATAGCTCTTAATCCGAAACACCTTGCCCCTGTTGGTGAAGAACAGGAGGTCATCATGGGTATCCGCCACCGCCAGCAGCCTTATGGCATCCTCCTCCCTGGTTATCATGCCGATGACACCCTTGCCCCCGCGATGCTGAGGCTCATAGGTCCGAGATGGCAGCCTCTTGATGAATCCTCTGGTGCTGAGCGTTATCACCACCCTTTGGTGAGGGATAAGGTCCTCTTCGTTAAATTCTATCACCCCCTGCTCTCTTATCTCAGTCCGCCGGGGGTCAGCATACTTAGCCTTTAATTCATTCACCTCGTCCCTTATCAAGAGAAGTATTCTCCTGGGGTTGGCCAGAAGGTCCTCCAAATAGGCGATATTTTTTACCAGCTCGGCATACTCATCAAGTATCTTACGCCGCTCCAGATTAGCCAGCCGACGTAACTGCATGTCAAGAATAGCCTGCGCCTG
>DAOWAU010000086.1 GCA_030634425.1 Dehalococcoidia bacterium | reverse complement strand
GAGGAAACCATGGCCGAGGCTTGGAAAAAGCGCGAGGAAACTACAGAGCAGGCTTGGGGAATTTATACTAAAGAGACGAAATAAGAACAGGGAAACTGATACTCTATTTCTGGCTTGTTTGAGTAATTAATTATAATTATAGCAACAAGGGAATGTAATTATAGTAACAGAGGTATATCTTTAAAGGATTGTTCGATGTCTCTGTGTTCGACCTCTATCCCCTCCCTCTTCTGTTTAATAGCGGTGATGAGATTGATTGTTTGGGTGAAGTAGTCTACAACTTTCCTCACACCGCTAAGCTCAGACAGGATTATAGTAACATCTACTAAGCCCTTTTCCCTGGGATAATCGCCAGTCCTTATTATAGCCTCTGGGGCTAGACGCTTCAGATGGGCTCCGACATCCTTAACTAGGTTCATATCTATGTCCTTAGATGACCCCGTGATGAGGTATAGACCTCTGCCCGCATCCTGGGGGGCACAGTGGAGCGATAAGCGGCTTACAGCGTCGTTCATTACCTGAATCCCTTTTTGGCTTTCAGCGGCCTTCTCTCTGAAGTGAAAGGGTCTTCCGCCTCCTGCCGTTTGTGATTTACTATGTCCTAGCACTGTCCATCCAGATAGAGTCTGAATTATATCTCCAGCGTCCAATACCCTTGAGCCAATATATTGGGGCTGCTTCTCTTCGCCAGCACAAAGCAGGTTGTAAAATGGCTCAGTGATTAAGGTATTAATTTGGCTAAGGTTATGTCTAACGGAGAAGTTCTTGCTGATATACCTTTGATTATCAACAAGCATTACCGCATCGGCCACTAAATAAGCAGATTTGAGGCAGGTAGCTGAATTATAGACGCTTCTCTCCTCTATCTCCTCCTCGTGCTGGAAGGGGAGGACAATAAGGTTGTATAACGGTTTTTCTATATAGCGCTCTTTTAGTTTTTGGGTTAGTGTTGCTATTGCTCCTGAGCCGGTGCCACCAGCGGCCCCAGCTATCAGTAAGAAGGCATCTGTCTCAGCCAGTTGTTCCGTTGTCCTGAGAGCCTCTATAACCTTGTCACTATCTTCTCTGGCTATCTCGGCGCCCAGCTCATTAATCTTGCCTACACCATGGCCGCCAGTCTTTTGGCCGCCGATGAGTATTCGGTGTTGATAATCAGCCCTGATGTTGGTTAGCCCGCTCAAGTCAGCAATATCGGTATTAACGGCAAAGACGCCGGTAATTATATTAATCTTGCGCTTCATGCGCGCTGTCATGCCTAACCGAGCAAACTCGCCGGCAATCCTGCCGCCACATTGTCCGAAACCTATAACCAGTAATTTCACTTCAACACTTCGGTATCGACTAATTTTTTAGAACTCTAAGGAGGGCAGATTCTTACCAGCCTCCTGGAGTTTTTTCATTCTCTTCGCTGCTTTTCTGTTTATCTCTGCTTGCTTTTTAACTAACTTCTCAGCGTGACGATATAGTCTCTCTACCCTGGGCACTTCGGTTAACTCGGAAGCGATTAAGGTCATGGAAATCTCCCTCTTTCTCCGGGGGTAGTCTCCCATCCTTACTACTGCTTTAGGCGCTCTGTCTTGTAAGAAGCTATAGACCTCTTCCACGATGCCTAAAGTGATGATATCCTTGGGAGCGGTAAACAACGCTAAAATCTTTCTCGCATTATCCAATTCGGCATTCAAACTTAAATTGCTCTCAGCTTGGCGTAGAGCTCCACCTACTGAGCCGCGCTCCTTCACCTCTTCTCGGAAATGTTCCCGCCTCCAGCGGTAAAAAGCAGAAAGGCCAATCTCTCCTCTGCCAATGGCGGTAATACCCCCCAAAGATTCTTTGATGTCTCCGGCATCTATCACTTTGCTTCCAACATATTTCTGTTTACTCTCTTCTCCAGCACAGAAAAGGTCGTAGAAATTACTGACCATGTCCTGATTTATTTCTTTGAAATTTTTAGCCAAACTGACATTAGCTCTTCCATACCGCTCGTTATCAAGCAGGAACACTGCGTCAGCATAACGGGACACCATCTGTAGGCAGGTGCCGGTGTTGATTACGGCGTAGGAAGCCTCCCCTTTTTCTTCGTAGCTAAAGGGGAGCACTACTATAGCGTAGATCGGTTTATCTATCCTCTCTTTAAGAGATTTTAGCAGCCAGCCGATACTTCCTGAGCCAGTGCCCCCACCCCCGCTAGCTACTGCTATCACCCCGTCGCACTCATGGAATCTTTCAGAGTTCATAATATTCTCGGTGATAACCGAGCGACTATCCTTCATAATTCTACTGGCGTCAACGTTTATCTTCCCTACCCCGTGCCCAAAGGTTGTCATAGAGCCAACCACAATCCTGTGATCTCTATCTTGGGGGATTTGTCTAAGGGCTACTAGGTCTACCTCATCGGTGTTAACGGCGAAGGCGTCGGTTAGAATTTCAATTCTGCGATTGAAAAATGACTTGGCATAGTTGTTGAAAGCATAAAACTCGTCAACAATGTTACACCCGCATTGGCCAATTCCTACGGCTACTATTTTCATTTCTCACCCCGGTATAATTGAGTTATTTTAGACGCACTTGTAAGGCAATGTCAAATCCCCATTAAAGGTAAAGAGACGCCTTGTTATAGCCCTTTATCGACAACATAGGCAGTAAGGTCAGCTAAGCGGCAGCTATAGCCCCATTCGTTATCATACCAGGAAAGTACCTTGACCATGTCGCCGCCAATGACCATGGTGCTCAGTGCATCGACAATAGAGCTGGCCGGATTAGCCTTGAAATCTATGCTGACCAGTGGCTCCTGACAATACTCCAGGATTCCCTTTAAAGGCCCCTCGGCAGCCGTCTGGAAAGCCTGGTTTACCTGTTCTACATCAACCTCTTTGGCTAGGTCGGCGACGAAGTCAACAACAGAAACAGTCGCTACCGGAACCATGAAGGCTAATCAATGGAGACTGCATTCGAGTTCAGGAATTACCTTAGTTACCGCTTTGGCAGCGCCGGTGGTAGTGGGGATAATGCTTATAGCGGCAGCTCGAGCCCGGCGCGGGTCCTTGTGGGCCTTATCCAGCAGTTGCTGGTCATTGGTATAGGCATGAATAGTGCTCATTAATCCCTTGGTTACCCCGAAGTTTTGATGCAATACTTTGACTACAGGGGCGATGCAATTGGTGGTGCAGGAGGCATTGGATATAATCTTATGCTTTTTGGGGTCATATCGGTCTTCATTGACACCGAGGACGACGGTTACATCTTCATTTTTAGCAGGTGCTGAGATAAGCACCCTCTTAACACTTCCTTTCAGGTGAGCTGCTGACTTGGTGGCATCGGTAAATTGCCCGGTTGTATCTATTACTATATCGACATCGTAATCCTGCCACGGGATGTCACCGGGGGTTGTTCCCTTTAGTACCTTTACCTTATTGCCATCGACAATCATGGAATCACCGCTGGCCTCTACTTCGCCAGGGTAACGACCATAGCTGCTGTCCCACTTCAACAGGTGGGCATAGGTTTTGGCATCCCGGCGGCCATTAATAGCCGCTATCTCCAGCTTGCCACGGTAGTGTTGGTCGATTGCCTTGAAGGTTAATCTCCCGGTACGCCCAAAGCCGTTAATTCCAATTCTGGTTGCCATTTCTGCCTCCTCTAACTGATTTTAGCCTCGCTTCAGATTGTAGAATGCCCCCATGCCGGCAAAGTTAGCCTTTTTGCCTAGCTCCTCTTCTATTTTAAGGAGGCGGTTATACTTGGCCACGCG
>DAOWAU010000154.1 GCA_030634425.1 Dehalococcoidia bacterium | reverse complement strand
TGGAAGAGGCTTATCACGGGCTCTTACCTCAGGGAAAACATCCTATTGCTGTTATCAATATCTCTCTGCCCCATCAAGAGGTGGATGTTAATGTTCACCCGACCAAGACCGAGGTCAAATTCCAAGATGAACACCGGGTTTTTGGCACTGTCCAGAAGGCAGTGCGACGGGCTTTAATTGAACTAATGCCCTTGCCTCAAATTGGGGCGACAGCGACAGCATATGTATCAACCCCGGAGCCAAGACAGGCAGTGTTGACTTCACCCTCAGCCAGCCTCACCGGTTTGCCATCGGTGGCTCCTCAGACCCCGATGGTATCTCTACCGCCTCTGAGGCTACTGGGGCAACTCCTGAGTAGCTACATTATAGCTGAAGGTCATGATGGGTTATACCTTATTGACCAGCATGCCGCTCACGAGCGTATCCTTTTTGAGAAGATTAAACTCCAGAGGGCACGGCAGGAAATAGAGGTTCAAGGGCTGCTGGAGCCGGTGCCATTTGAGGTTAATCCTAAAGAGGAAGAAGTTCTGAAATCACACTACCAGAAATTAGCTGAATTTGGTTTCTCTATTGAGCCTTTTGGTGATAAAACCTATTTGGTTCGGGCGGTGCCACTTCTGCTTTATGATAAAGACTGGGCGGGAATGATGAGGCAGTTACTGGATTCCTTATCCGGAGGGGATTGGGCCGAAACTGTAGCTAAGTCTATTGCCTGCCACAGTGCAGTGAGGGCGGGGCAAGCATTGACTGATGACGAGATGGGTGAATTGGTGCGACAGCTGGAGCAGGTAGCCGTTCCTCATACCTGTCCTCATGGCCGACCGACGATGATTCGCCTCAGTTCACGGCAGTTAGAAAGGGACTTTGGTAGAAGTTAGCTATTTTTATCCTGGCGGATTTTGGCTGCTGCCTGGTTTGACCAGGGGGATTTGGGCCGCGCACAACGGGCAATCCGATGGTGGGTAGGCTGGGGTTATGGAACGGAGACAGCTAAAAAGGGGGACGCCAAACTCTATCCCTTGCTCAGAGCGGTCAACTAATACCCCAATACCGATTACCATACCATCCTGTCTGGTTACTGCTGCCATAACCTCGACTATTGAGCTACCGGTGGTAAGGATATCATCAACGATGAGAACTCGCTCACCCGAGCTAATGCTGAAGCCTCGCCTAAACGCCCTGGTATTACCTTCCTTTTCCGCAAATATGCCGCGGACGCCCAACTGCCTGGCTACCTCATAAGCCAGGATAATGCCGCCAGTAGTCGGTCCAGCTACTACCTGAACCCCCTGCTTCTGAAAGTGGGTGGCAATCATACGGCAAAGCTGCTCGGTGTAGTCTGGGTATTGCAAAACTTGGAACTTCTCCCAATAGATAGGGGAGTGCAGGCCAGAGGCAAGTAAAAAGTGCCCGTTGAGTATTGCCCCTGATTTCTGGAAGATTTCTTCTACGTTATGTATCAACCTCGCCCCCGGTGGTTCTAATCACTTATAGAGCTGGCTATTTGTTCCTCTAACGGGTAGTTGGGGACAACCCCCCATTCCCCGCTGAGTAGCCCGATTAATAGCCAGGCTTTGCCAATTATGTCTTCGCGCTCTACCGTCCAGTTATTGCGTGAATCTTCACTATTATTGCGGTTGTCACCAAGGACAAAATATTCGTCCTCCGGGATTATATCCCCTCGGAAGTCATGGTTGGGCGGTTCTTTTATATAAGGCTCATCCAATGGGTAGACATTGCCATTTTGATGAATATAGACTACCCCTTCTTCTATCTCTACGGACTCGCCAGGTAAAGCAATGATACGCTTGATGTAGTCGGCTTGTTGCCCATCAGGTGTATGAAATACAATCACATCACCCCTTTCAGGTTCATGGAACGCATAAGCGATTTTACTAATCAATAGCCGTTGCTCTGGCTG
>DAOWAU010000145.1 GCA_030634425.1 Dehalococcoidia bacterium | reverse complement strand
GGCAAAGCTTCTGAGGAATATATGGTCGTTGGAAAGCTCCTTAGCCGGGCTAGGTGCCGAATGGTCGAGGAACAAAATGGTTCTTTTGGGATTATGAATAGTATTCAGGTTGCTCTCATTGAGTTGCCTCAATGTCAGAGGACCTGTGCTATCCTGAACAAAGACTAGGTCTAGCGGCACCACAACGATATTGCCAGCACAAGCATCAGTGTCGGACTTGGCACTGAGGATTTTCTCGGCTAGAGTCTTTCCCATTAATCCTGTATCTGCTTTGCCCTCATTCTAGGGGCTTTGGCGGCGGAAAGTCAAGAAAGGTATAGAGCAGGTGATAAATTGACTTAGCCAGCGGGCGCTGGTAACATTTAAGGAAATGATGTCCAGACTTTCTCTGTTTCCGTCGACCGCTGAGGTGAATAATCAGGGTCATCTCTTGATTGGTGGCTGTGATACTGCAGACCTGGCTGCCGAGTTTGGCACGCCTCTATATCTCTTTGATGAATTCGGCTTGCGCAGTAAGTGTGCTGAGTTCAAGGCTGAGTTTGGTCGGCGTTACAAGGACACCACGGTTATTTATGCCGCTAAGGCCTTTATGAATGGGGCTCTGGCCACTATATTTAAGGAGGAGGGTCTGGGGTTAGATGTGGTCTCTGGCGGAGAACTCGGTATCGCCCAGTCTGTTTGCTTCCCCTTAGATAGGGTCTACTTCCATGGTAATAATAAATCAGCCGAGGAACTAAAGTGGGCATTAAGGTGCGGTGTTGGTCGTATAGTGGTGGACAATTTTCACGAGCTCGGAATGTTGACTGAAATGGCTGGGGGGCAGGACTCTGCCGTTGATATATTGCTGAGGTTGTCTCCCGGGGTGGACCCTCATACTCATAAATATATCGCCACCGGTGTTGTTGATAGTAAGTTCGGTTTCCCTTTGGTCAGTGGGGAGGAAGCTGTAGCTCAAGCGGTGTCAGCCTCCAATCTGAATTTGGTCGGTTTACACTTTCACCTGGGCTCGCTTATCTTTGGGGTTGAGCCGTATCAGGAGGCTATTGAGCTTATCCTTGACTTTGCTGCTGAAATGAAGCAGAAGCATCGGTTTGAGCTCAGAGAGCTGGATGTTGGTGGGGGGTTTGCCATTCAGTATACCCTGGATTCTCCAGCCCCACCCATTTCTGCCTATGCTGAGGTGATAGCGTCTGGGGTTATCGGTAAGTGTCGGGAGCTAAAGTTAGACCTGCCGTGGCTTATCATTGAGCCGGGAAGGTCGATAGCGGGACCGGCTGGAGTGGCACTATATGAGGTGGGTGTGGTCAAGGATATACCAGGGGTCAGGTGTTATGTCTCGGTAGATGGTGGCATGGGTGACAATATCCGTCCTGCCCTTTATGGTGCTAAGTACGAGGCAGTAGTAGCTAATAAGGTGCTGGAGGAGGAGGGGAGGGAGGTTACTATTGCTGGTAAGTTCTGCGAATTGGGTGATGTATTAATTAGAGATATTGTTCTGCCTCCGGTTTCGGCAGGTGATATTATAGCTATACCTGGCTGTGGTGCATATTGTTTGCCACAGTCAAGCAATTTTAACGCCTCACTCAGGCCACCGATTGTTCTGGTTAATAAAGGCAAGGCGTGCCTTATTCGACGTCGGGAGACCCTTGCCGACCTGACCCAGTGTGATTTAGTTTAGTGAGCAGGGGGAAGATTTATGGTGTGGGAAGTAGTTGGTCAAACCAAGGCTGTTTCCTTGCTCCAGCAGAGCTTAAAGAGGGAAACGGTGGCTCACGCCTATCTTTTGGTTGGCCCTCCTCATGTGGGTAAAATGACCCTGGCTCTGGATTTAGCTAAGGCATTAAACTGTGAGGGAACTGAACCTCCTTGTGGAGTGTGTCCTTCATGTCAGAAAATAGCTTCGGCCAAGCATGCTGACGTTCAGATTATAGGCTTGCCTGGGGATGGGAATGCAGCTGAGGACAAACCTCAGGCGGAAATCGGTAGTGACCAGATTAGGCAGATGCAGCACTCAGCTAGTTTGCCACCCTTTGAGGGTAGTTGTAAAGTGTTTATTATTGATGGGGCTGAGCTTCTGTCCAATGAAGCGGCTAATTGCCTGCTTAAGACCTTGGAAGAGCCGGTGGGGAAGGTAATTTTTATTTTACTAACCATTAATGAGAGGTTGCTGCCAGCCACTGTTATTTCTCGTTGCCAGCGGCTGGAGTTACCCCCGCTGGCAGCCGCTGAGATAGAG
>DAOWAU010000114.1 GCA_030634425.1 Dehalococcoidia bacterium | reverse complement strand
GGGTATCTCCCGAGAATAAATCCTAGCCTTAATGCTGTTCTTTGTCAATATAGCCGCTGGTCGGCTCGTCTGTAAATAGCTTGAGACAGGTTGGGTAAAATGCTATAGTATTTATGCCATTTTATACCTGGGGGAGTGCCGGAATTGGCAGACGGGCGCGGCTTAGGACCGCGTGCCTTAGGGCGTGTGGGTTCGAGTCCCACCTTCCCCATTCAGAATCGCCTCTTCAGGGGAAGACCAAAGGGGTTTGACAAGCGTAGGCAGCCGTGCTATTTTAATGACGAATATTTATCTTTTTCTATGAAATCCTGTCTATCTTTAGCGTAAGGAGGTTATATGGCTCTACTTGAGTTAAGGGGGGTAACTAAGTACTTTGGTGGTTTGGCGGCGGTAGGTGATGTTGATATGGATGTTAAAGAGGGGGAGGTTAGGGCCCTTATCGGTCCCAATGGTTCTGGTAAAACAACCCTGTATAACCTTATCACTGGGTTTTACCCGGTAACGCGGGGAAATATTAGCTATGACGGGAAGGATATAACCGGTCTTACACCACATCAAATAGCTGAAAAGGGTCTGGTTCGGACCTTTCAGGCCACCGATGTCCTCTTTGCCGACCATACCGTGCTACAAGGGATGATGGTGGCACGCCATTTACACGCGGGGATGAACTTTGTCACCAAATTTATGGGTGCTGCCAGGAGGGTAGAGGAGGAGAACCAGAGAAAATGCCTGGAGATAATCGACTTTTTCGGATTGACCAAACTCAAGGATGAACTGGCGATAAATCTTCCTCATGGTCATCAAAGAGCATTGGGGGTTGCCCTGACTATGGCTACTGAGCCCAAGCTATTAATGTTAGACGAGCCGGTCACCGGGATGAACCCGGTGGAAACTGAGCACTTTATGGAGCTGATAAAAGAGATACGCGACCAGGGGACAACTGTGTTACTGGTGGAGCACGATATGAAGGCGGTTATGGGTATATCAGACCGGATAACTGTGCTCGACTTCGGCAAGAAGATTGCTGAAGGCACACCGAAACAGATTGCCCAGAATAAAGAGGTTATTGAAGCCTACTTAGGGGCAGGGGAATTTGCTGCTTGAAGTTTATTAGGCAATTGCCTATTAACGGTGCCGTTAGAAAAATAGCCTGAGTAACTATCGTTACTCGGGCTAAGATTTTTATTCCTCAGTAATGATTTCTCTTACCCAACCTCTGCTAGCTTTTCCCTCCTTGCTCTTCGCCATTCTCTGATTCTTGTTGGTAGACTCTCCAGGCCGCCGGGCAGGGCGAAGACCATTGCTATCAGGATAATACCATAGAACATTGGCAGCCATTCTACCAAGACACCGCGCAGTTGCTCCTGGATTAGGTATAAGGTGAACACTCCCGCTATGGGACCCCAGAAGGTATTTGTGCCACCCACGACTACCCAGACCAGAACTAATAACATGGGGCCTATAGCGAACTGAGGGGGGCTCACTGTTGTCATGTAATGGCCAAGCAGGGCACCGGCGATGCCGGCGAAGAAGGAAGCGGTGATATAAGCCAGGGTTTTGTATCCCAGGATGTTTATTCCCAGGCTTTCACATAGTGAGTCCTGGGAATGGATAGCTACCAGGGCTTTGCCGATGCGGCTCTGGTCTATGCGATACATAACGAAGAGACAGGCCGCAGTTATCCCCAGCGTTAGAAAGTAATAGGAGAAGGTGCTACTAAAGGTGAATGACCCTATGGAGGGAGTGGGGACATACCAGAATCCACCTTCACCTCCAAAGGGAACCTTAAACCCCCTGAAGCATAACCGTATCGCTTCCCCCAGGGCGAAAGAGCCGAGGAGGAAGTAGAACCCCTTCATTCTAAACAGGGGGCGCGCTGTTGCCGCAGCGAAACCGGCGGCAATCAATCCTCCCAGGGGCAAGGTAATCCAAAAGGGCATGCCCATGTTGCGCGACATTATGGCACTGGAGTAAGCCCCGATAGCCATGACCACCACGTGCCCCAGGGAAAATTCCCCGGTGGTCGCTAACAGGCGGTAGCTTACCGCCGCGATAGTCCAGATTAGGATTAGCAGCAGCGTGGTAAGCCGGTATTCACCAATGATAAGGGGCATCGCTGCCAGCACAGCAAAGAAGATACCTAGGGCAGGATAACCACCTTTGATTTTAGGCAGTACCACGGCCCAATATCCCCCTTGGTCTAACTGCTAGCATTATGAACATAAGCAAGGCGCCGATTATGATGGCCATAGTTGCCGGACTGGCAATTTCTTTAGGGAAGTAGCCGGTGACGAAAGCGACCAAAAAGCCGTAGATGAGGGAAGCAACCATGGCTCCTTCAACGCTGCCCAGACCTCCGACAATGGTTACCATAAGAGCCATGATAAGGGCGGTGTGCCCCATGTAGGGGTCCACCCTCATTATCGGTGCCATCAGGCCGCCAGCTGCTCCAGCAAGACCAGCCGCGATAGCCATGGCGATAAGCCCTACCCTGTTTATGCTTATCCCCTGCAAGGTGGCTGCCTCTGGGTCCTGAGCGGCAGCGCGTAGTGCCCGCCCCTGCTTGGTTCGCCTGAGAAACCACCATAGCCCCCCAATTAAGGCAACGGCTGATGGGATTACTATCAACCTCTGCCAGGGAGCGATGGCACCAAAAATCTCCACAGAGCCTCTTATCGCCGGGGGAATATTCTTCATCAAGCCAACGTGCCAGGTGGTGGCTACAAACGCCTGCAGGATAAATATTATCCCTACCGACAGGATAGCGCCCATCAGCACATTGCCTCGCATCTGTCTAAACAGGGCGCGCTCCATCAACATCCCGATGCCGGCGACGATGCCAGCGCCTGCCAGTACTGCTAGCGGGAAGGGTAAGATGCCCTGGGCGTAGGTAAGCCACACCACATAGGCCCCGACCATGTAAAGCTCGCCATGGGCCAGATTCACTATGCCCATAACGCCGAAGATAAGGGTAAACCCTATCGCCATCACGGCATAGAAAACGCTGAGAAGTCCCCCATTTAGTGCTT
>DAOWAU010000035.1 GCA_030634425.1 Dehalococcoidia bacterium | reverse complement strand
GTTTTAACCTTCCCTATCTGTGGCGGGCTGGGGTATGCCTTCGCCCTGCTACTGCGCCCACTATTCTAACGAGCCTTCAGCGCTTCTTTACTTCGTATGAGCCAAAAATAAAGTTCAGGACGTCTTGCAGAGCACTTATCTTTTGCTGGGAGAAAAGCTTTTCATCTATATCAAGCATTACCTTTGTTTCCCCTTTAGCTGAGCCTACGATATGTGCCCTGAGACACTCTTTCTCACCCTTACCTGACTTGCCCTGAGCCTTAAATGTTAGAGTGCCACGAGAAATAAATGATGAGGTGTCGTTAGGCAAGGCGTATGTTTCCAATTTTGCCTCACCTATAACCAATCCCTGTTTTAAGGCAAAGTCCCTAATCTCGTCATAAAGTAGCTCAGGACTTACCCCTTTATATGTTTTCCTAATTTGCATCTTTAGCTCCTCCATATTCTCCCCTAATAATAAACTTAATGATATATAAAGAGCAAGCGCTGAACTGAGGCAGTTACCCTTCTCGCTATTGCTGGAATACCAGATGGTATGCTATACTATTTCGAAATTGGGAGGAGTTCGAGCTTGCCAGATACAATCACTATCAAGCAGTTGTTGGAGGCTGGTGCTCACTTCGGGCACCAGACAGGTCATTGGCACCCTCGTATGAAGGGCTACATCTTTACCAAGCGCAATGGCATTCACATCATTGATTTAGAGCAAACGGTCAGCCTGCTAACCAAGGCACACGACTTTACTCGGGATTTGATAGCTGAGGGAGGTAATATCCTCTTTGTCGGCACTAAGAAGCAGGCTCAGGAGACTATAGAGGGAGAGGCTAAACGTTGTGGCATGTATTATGTCAATCAACGTTGGCTGGGAGGAGTGCTGACCAACTTTGCTACCATCCAAACCCGCATAGACTACCTAGTGCGTTTGGAAGACCAGCAGGCCAGGGGTGAATTCGGCCACCTAACCAAAAAGGAAGCCTTGAAGCTTGAAAAGGAAATCCTGCGCCTCAATCGACAGATAGGCGGCCTCAAAGAGATGACCAGCCTGCCGTCTGCTCTGTTCATTATTGATGTTATCAAGGAAAAGATTGCCTTGGCTGAAGCTAAACGCGTAGGAATACCGGTTGTTGCTATTGTGGACACCAACTGTGACCCCACCGGCGTTGACTACCCTATTCCAGCAAATGATGATGCTATTAAAGCTATCAAGCTAATATGTAGTAGCATTGCCGATTCAGTAATAGAGGGTAAAACCGGTGAGGCATTGGCTCCAGAGGAGGAAGAAAAGGAAGAGGGCATCGAGGAGCTCGAGGCTGTAGAAACTACTGAGCCTGTTGTTTCCACTCCCGAGGAATAAAACTTGGAGGAAGAGGTTGAAAATCCCAACAGTCAAAGTAAAAGAGCTAAGAGACCAGTCTGGAGCAGGGGTTATGGATTGTAGGAAAGCCCTCCTTAAAGCAGCAGGAGATATAAGAAAAGCACTCGAGATTTTGAAAGAGGAAGGGTTCCTTAAAGCACAAAGGAAAGCAGGGCGTGTTGTCACTGAAGGACTGGTTGAAGCCTATATCCATTGTGGTGGGCATATTGGAGCCATGGTGGAGGTCAACTGCGAAACTGACTTCGTTGCCCGCACTGAGGAGTTCAAGGAACTAGCTCATAATTTAGCAATGCAAGTAGCAGCCATGCCCCCTCAATTCATCTCAAAGGATGAAGTCCCTAAAGGGTCTGATATAGAACCTGAAGCGGCTTGCCTGCTTCTTCAGCCTTACATTAAGGACACCGCCAAGACCGTTCAAGATGTTATTATTGAGACCATCGCCAAGGTGGGAGAGAATATCAAGGTAAATAGGTTCACCAGATTTGAATTGGGTAGGTAGTGACAAGATGACCACTCCCAAATATAAGCGAGTTCTGCTCAAACTCAGCGGCGAGTCCTTTAGTGGCGAAGCCGATTATGGCATTGATTCCTCCACCGTTGCCATAATAGCCAAGCAGATTAAACAGGTATTAGAAATGGGAGTGGATATAAGCATTGTCGTTGGTGGGGGCAACATCTGGCGTGGGGCTAAGGCTGAGAAGGAGGGAATGGAAAGGGTTACCGCTGACTACGCTGGGATGCTGGCAACAGTAATAAATGCCCTGGCTCTCCAGGATGCGCTGGAGAGGGAGGGAGTAGCTACTAGAGTCCAGACAGCCATAGACATTCAACAGGTAGCTGAACCCTACATCAGACGACGCGCTATTCGTCACTTGGAGAAAGGCAGAGCAGTCATTTTCGCTGGGGGTACTGGCAATCCCTATATGACCACTGATACCGCAGCTGCTCTGCGCGCCATAGAGGTGGAGGCAGAGGTCCTATTGATGACAAAGAATAACGTTGATGGCATTTACAATGCTGATCCTACCAAAAATCACAGCGCCAAGAAGTTTGACACACTCACTCACCTGGAAGCATTAAATTTACGTTTGCAGGTGATGGATGCTACCGCCCTTTCCCTTTGTCTTGAAAATAAGTTGCCCATAATCGTCTTTGACCTTCAAGCTCCCCACAGTATTGAGCGTGCTATAGTCGGCAAATCCATTGGCACTCTAGTATCCAGCAGTTAGTGAAATGGTTAGCGACACTTTACGAAATGTTGAAGAAAAGATGCGAACCTCTATTAAGGTTCTGCGAAGAGAATTAGCCGCCATCCGCACCGGGCATGCTACCCCTGCCCTAGTAGACCACATCAAGGTAGAGTATGCCGGCGTTCCCACCCCTCTCAATCAACTTGCCAGCATTTCTACACCCAGGGTAAGGCTGCTTGTCATCCAACCTTGGGATAAAAGCAGCATACATAGTATTGAGAAAGCCATCCTGAAATCTGACCTCGGGCTAAATCCAATCAATGACGGGAACGTAATCCGCATAAATATTCCGCCCCTGACTGAAGAGCGAAGGCAGGAGCTAATAAAGGTAGCACGGGGGAAAGTGGAGAAGGACAAAATAGTGATGCGCAACATAAGGCGCGATGCCATGGATGAACTAAAGAGGCTGGAGAAAGGAAATGAGATATCCCAGGACGAGCTCAAACGCGCCTTAGACCAGCTACAAAAGATTACCGATGGCTTCATAGCTAATGCCGAGCAGGTTGGACAAGATAAAGAAGCGGAACTTGCTGAAGTATAGCCGGGGTAGAGGGGTTTTACTATTCTAAAATTCAGGTGGGCAGAATGGAAGCTGCTTCGTCAGCTAAAGAAAGAACGGATGGTCTTCCCAATCATATAGCTATCATCATGGATGGCAATGGTAGATGGGCAGAGCAGCATAGATTACCCAGGTTTGAGGGGCATGTGGCTGGGGTGGAAAGTGCCCGCTCTACATTTAGATACCTTAATAATAAATATCATATAAAGTATCTGACATTTTATGGCTTCTCTACTGAAAACTGGGATCGCTCTGAAGTCGAGGTCGGCAGCATATTTCAACTTTTTGAAAGCATTCTAGATAAGGAAGCCCAAGAACTTCATAAGGAAAGGGTTAAGCTCTGCCATCTTGGCCGTCTCGAAGGACTCCCCCAAGGTCTCCAGCAGGTCATCAAGAGGGCTCTGGAGTTAACTAAGGAAAATACAGGGATGACCCTCGGCTTTGCCTTCAACTACGGAGGGCGCGCTGAAATTTTAGACGCAGTACGCCATATTATAGCTGAAGGCATCCCACCGCAAAATATAGACGAAGGGTTATTTAGCGATTACCTTTACACCGCCGATTTGCCTGATGTCGACCTGCTTATTCGCACCGGCGGTGAAATACGTATAAGTAATTTCCTAATCTGGCAGGCAGCTTATAGTGAGTATTACTTCACCGATGTCTTATGGCCAGACTTTGATGAAAAAGAGATTGAGAAGGCGCTACTATCTTATAAGCAGAGGCAAAGGCGCTTTGGCGGATTATAACCAAAAGGTCGTTTACTAGCCTTATTTCCCAATGCTTAAACAAAGAATTATAACCTCCATCTGGTTCGTCTCTCTCCTGGTAATCGTCGTCTGGTTTGGCAGGGGGCCAGGATTTACCGCACTCATAGTTATCTTCGGCATCCTGGCTGCCCTTGAATTCTACAGGATGGTGGCTGCCGCAAAAGTACTGCCACTTACCTACTTCGGGCTAACCTGGACAGCATTACTCATTCTCAGCCGTAATTCAGAGCTGCTATCCGCCCTTCAGTCTTACTTTAGCCCCGCCTTACTTACGCCATTTCTACTAACTTTAGCAGTGGTACCACCTCTAATATGGTGCCTATCACGCCGGCAAAAAGAGGGTGCCTTCGCCAGCTGGGTGTGGACAATAGCTGGAATTCTTTATATAGGATGGCTATTAAGCCATTTGGTGGCGCTGAGGGGTCTCGAAGGGGGCAGAAATTGGGTATTCTTTGTCTTGTTTGTTACCTGGGCCTCCGACACCACTGCCTTCTTCACTGGTCGAAAACTGGGTAGGCATAAACTGGCCCCTAGCATCAGCCCTGGCAAAACCTGGGAGGGAAGTATAAGCGGGATAGGCGCTGCCATAGCCATGAGCATACTATTCTTTACCCCCACACCCTTCCAGCTTCCCCTCGCCTACTGGCAGGCAATACCCCTGAGCATAGCGGTCAGTATTCTCGGCCAACTTGGTGATCTAACGGAATCCCTACTTAAACGTAACATGGGAGTAAAAGACTCAGGCAGGCTAATGCCAGGGCATGGCGGGCTCCTTGACCGCATGGATAGCATTATCTTCGCCGGTGTGGTGGTATACTACTTTGTCTTATTCGCCGGACTCAGTTAACGGCAGTTGCTCACATTTACCTTAGTAATCTATAGATAGCCCAGCTAGTCATCCCGGTCCATACTGAGAAACAGGAGTTCTTCAGAAGGCATATCGAAGTGAAGAAGCTACGTATTCCAAGGAAAGGCACCCCTATCACACTATAAACCTCGGGTGCTGGATAGGAAGGAGAGATTTCAATGGCACCAGCCATTCTCCTCATTAATACCAATGTGGCGCGACCTCTGGTCAGCCCCATAGGCCTGGAATATCTGGGTGAGACCCTCGTTGAGGCTGGAGTGCCAGTGCGGGTCTTAGACCTCTCCTTTGAGACCGATTGGAAAGCTGCCTTGGCAAGGGAGCTTAAACGCGATGAGCCACTGGCAGTGGGATTAACAGTACGCAACACCGATGACTGTTGCTTTGCCTCCAGAAAGTCTTTCCTCCCCTGGATCCGTGAAATTGTCACTGAATCTAAGAAGTTCGCCAAGGTGCCTGTTTTCCTAGGCGGGGTGGGGTTTTCCACCATGCCAGAAGCTGTACTCAGGGCTACAGGAGCCGACGGTGGCATTGACGGTGACGGTGAAGAGGCTATGCTGGCTTTAGCCCGCCACCTTATGAAAGGAGAGGGCTTCACCCACCTGCCCAACCTGGTTTATTGGCATAACGGGGATATAGTTCGCAATCCTAGGGCTGAAGTTGATCTGCAGCGTTTGCCCCCGCCTCGGCGCAGAATCTTTGATAACAGACGATATGAGCAGCTTGGAGCAATAGTGGGCATAGAGACCAAACGAGGCTGCCCGCAGAGATGTATCTTCTGTGCCGACCCTGTTGCCAAGGGGACGAGAGTGCGCCTCAGACCACCAGAAATCGTGGTTCAGGAACTGGAAGACCTCCGGCAACAGGGGGTATCATGGTTTCACCTTTGTGATAGCGAGTTCAATCTTCCCCTGAAGCACGCCAAGGATGTCTGTCGAGCTATCATTAACAAGGAGGTGGGAGACAAAGTAAGGTGGTATTGCTACTGCTCCCCCCTTCCCTTTGACCTGGAGCTAGCCCGCCTTATGAAGGCTGCTGGTTGTGCTGGTATCAATTTCGGGGTCGATTCCCTATGCGATGACCAGCTACACCGACTAGGCAAGACACACTCATTAAAGGATGTTAGCCATCTGGTTCGTCTTCTCCATGCTGAAGGGATTAACTATATGTTTGACCTGTTGATAGGCGGTCCGGGGGAGACGGCAGAGACAGTGCAAATAACCATCGATAAAGCAAGAGAGCTCGATGTCCCTCTGGTAGGGATAGCCGCCGGGGTTAGGGTATATCCACATACCCCTCTGGGAAAGGCGATAGCTGATGGGCGCATCAGAGAGGGGCTACATCCTGACACTGGCAGAGACCCTGAGCAGCCTCTCTTCTATCTGTCCCCTTCCCTCGGTGACGATGCTGTCACACTGATAAACCAGCTCGTGGCTGATGAGTCAAGGTTCCTGGTTCTCTCCGCACCCGCTGAGAAGGGAAGCTACAACTACGCAGATGATGAAGTGCTGAGCCAGTTGATAGAACAGGGTGCCCGGGGCGCATACTGGGATATTATTAGGCAGCACCAAAGAGTCTAGTTTAGAAGCCAATCCTGCCGTCTATTTGGCAAAGGAAAAGGCTGGATACTCCTCACCGAGAGATCCAGCCTTAATAGAATCCAAGTTCCCAAATGGATGCCGCTTAACCCTTGCCTATCCTGAACATCTTGGTCCCACATGCGGGACACACACCTTGGGTTGCTGGCTTGCCATTCTTCATGACTATGCTCCTGGCATCCTTCATTTCCCTTTTAGTACGACATTTCACACAATATGCTTGCATTCTTTGCCTCCCTTGTTGGGTATTTTGGTGCAAAGATAAACCATTCCACTCTATGATGTCAATAGCTATTCAGGGCATAACTTGAATATCTCTACAAATGATTTAAGTTTCATATCTATTATATGATAATATTATGTGGTACGGGTAACATGATTAAGCAACTGGCTGTTCTGGGTTCAACCGGCTCTATAGGGCGGCAAACACTAGAAGTAGTTCGTGCCTTGCCTCATAGGTTTCGCATAGTTGCCCTGGCCGGAGGGAAGAATATCGATTTACTGGGCAGACAAATCAATGAGTTTAACCCCAGGTTTGTCTGCTGCCAGGATAGGAAGGCACTGACTCGCCTGACTGATGCCGAATATGAATCCCTAACCCTGGAAGACATTGCCCAGCATCCCGAGGTAGACACTGTTGTTATCGCTACCTCAGGGAGAGCAGGATTAAGCCCGACACTGGCTGCGGTAAAAGCTGGTAAAAATGTTGCCTTGGCCAACAAGGAATCATTAGTTATGGCGGGCGAGATTATCACCGATGAAGTAAGGCTAAATGGAGCTCGGATTCTGCCTATTGATAGCGAGCACAGTGCTATCTG
>DAOWAU010000103.1 GCA_030634425.1 Dehalococcoidia bacterium | reverse complement strand
CCCGTTATTGGAGATATTGTGGAGGGTTAAGCAGTGAAGCAGATATACCTTGATTACGCTGCAACCACGCCAACACACCCCGAGGTAGCAAAGGCAATGGCTCCATATTTTACTGATGCCTTTGGTAACCCTTCTACCCTCTACTCCTATGGCCAGGAGGCCAAGGGGGCTATTGAGGAGGCAAGGGTTAAGGTCGCCGGCCTTATTGGTGCCCAAGATGAGGAAATCGTATTTACCAGCGGGGGAACGGAGGCAGACAACTTTGCCCTAAAGGGGGTGGCTTACGCTAACGAGAAGAGGGGGAATCATATTATCACCACTCCCATTGAGCACCATGCCGTGATAGAGACATGCAAGTTCTTAGAGAGAAGGGGATTCAGGGTAACCTACCTGCCAGTGGATGGTTACGGCTTGGTTGACCCTGCCGATGTCAGAAGGGCGATTACCGATAAAACTGTTCTCATTTCGGTGATGCACGCTAATAACGAAATAGGCATTATCGAGCCGATAGCTGAGATAGGAAGGATTGCCAAGGAAGCGGGAATCTATTTCCATACTGATGCTGTGCAAACAGCGGGGCATATCCCGGTAGATGTGAATAAACTCGGGGTGGACTTACTCTCTATGTCCAGCCACAAGATTTATGGTCCCAAGGGGACGGGGGCGCTGTATATCAGAAAAGGCACCAAATTGCTTGCTCTCATGCATGGAGGCGAGCAGGAGAGAAGACGACGGGCGGGTACGGAGAATATCCCAGCCATTGTGGGTCTGGGCAAAGCGGTGGAACTTGCCCGGCAGGAGATGAGCGGAGAAGTGGTGCGGCTAACCTATCTTCGCGACCAGCTCATCAAAGGTCTCCTGAAGCGGATTGACCATATCCACTTGAATGGTCATTCCCAAACGAGGCTGCCTAACAATGTCAACGTGAGTGTTGATTTTGTAGAAGGGGAGTCTATGGTCCTGAATCTTGACCTAGAGGGCATTTGTGCCTCTACCGGCTCAGCCTGTAGTTCATCAAGCCTTGAGCCGTCCCACGCGCTTCTGGCAACCGGGCTTTCCCCTGAACAGGCACACGGTTCGTTGAGGTTTACTCTGGGCAAGTGGACCACCGAGGAAGAGATAAGCCGAGTTCTGGAGGTATTGCCCCAAATTGTAGCTAAGCTCAGAGCTATGTCGCCACTTTTGAAGGTTGGCAAATAGTTACCTTGACTAAAATTGGAGGAGTAAATGTTTGATAGTTGTCCCGGGGCAGCCCAATTCACCCGAACCCCTACCCTTAAAATAAAGAGGTGCCCCGAATGTGGTGAATATGTGGAGATTTTTTCCACTGATCTGAAAGTAAAGTGTGACCATTGCGGCTTCATCATCTATAACGATTTAGAGTCGTGTATCCAATGGTGCAAATATGCTAAAGAATGTGTTGGCGAAGAACTCTACGACAAGCTGAAAAGGAAAAGGGTCTTATTTCTATGTGTTGGGAACGCAAGTAGAAGCCAGATTGCTGAAGCCCTGGCAAGGAGATTATCATCCGATAGACCCAATGTGCAATTCACCAGCGCAGGAACACAGCCAGCAAATAAGGTAGAGCCAAAGGCGATAGAGGTGTTAGGGGAGGAGGGAATCAGCTGGCGTGGCAAGCCCAAAATGTTTTCAGACAAAGAACCTGCCGATATAGTAGTAACCATGGGATGTGAGGTGGAATGCCCCGCTATCCCTGGGGCGAAAATTATTGCCTGGGACATTCCAGACCTAAAGGGAAAAGATATCAAGGAGTATCGAAGAGTACTGTCGATATTAAAACGAAAAGCCTCGCAATTACTAAGGAGAATGGAATAATGGCAAAAATAAAGCGAAAAATCATCAAGATTGATGAAGAAAAATGTGACGGCTGCGGGCTCTGCATCCCTTCCTGCCCCGAAGGAGCCCTTCAGATTGTCGACGGGAAAGCAAAACTGGTAAAAGAGTCATTCTGCGACGGACTGGGGGCATGTCTGGGCGACTGTCCCCAAGGAGCGCTAACTATTGAGGAAAAGGAGGTTGAAGGGTACGACGAGGAAGGAGTAATAGGACACATTAAAGAGCAACCACCTGAACTGTTAGAGAAACACCTAACCCACCTGAAAGAACATGCCCATGAACTTCCTCAGTACCATTCACACCGAGGAATAACCTCCTGTCCCTCTGCTCAAATGCTACAGTGGGGAAAGAAGGAGAAAAGAGTGGTAGAGAAAGCAAGGGCTGATTCTGAACTCCGCCAATGGCCAATACAGCTCCACTTAGTCCCACCATCGGCTCCATACTTTCAGAATGCGGATTTAATCCTGGGTGCCGATTGTGTCCCTTTTGCCTACCCCAACTTCCATGCCGATTTTCTAAAAGGCAAGGCAATCGCTATCGGCTGTCCTAAACTTGATGACCCCGAGGCTTATATAAACAAGCTCGCCCAGATATTGAAAAGCTCGGATATTAAAAGCCTGAAAGTTGTCCACATGGAGGTCCCTTGCTGCTACGGACTGGTCCATATTGCTCAGGAGGCTTTGCGCAGGAGCGGTAAGGACATCCCTGTTGAGACGGTGAACATCGGGATAAAGGGTGAAATACTAGAAGCAGCGTAGAAAAAGCAGACATGACAAATAGAAAGTCGTATAATATAATGTATACCATAATTGCGGGTGGGCTGGTCACAGCCTAAATTTTAGGGGAAAAGGAGGTAAAAGATGAAAGTGGTAACTCTATGCCGGGAAGGCTCATGCTGCCCAGTAGTCAGGATAAAAGAGAAACAAGTAGAAATAGGGGAAAAAGATAACACCTGTATCCTCACCAAGGAACAGTGGGAGACCCTTAAAGAGAAGATTCTAAACAAAGAGCTCTAAAAGACAAAGCCTATAGTTAAGCCCAAAGCCCACCCGCCCGCAACCCAAGGAACAAAGGCCTCGTAAAACCTGGCATACACCAGGAATAATATCACGTGCCAACCCAGAACTACCAAATGCCTCAGAGAGATGTTTAAAAGATGGCTAAGATAATTGCAGTATCGAGGAGCGAGCAAAAGGGGACCAAGAAGACAAATATACCTGAAGGGGTCCTTAAAGAGAACTACGGCCTTGCTGATGATGCCCATGCCGACAGCAACACCCATCGTCAGGTAAGCCTGTTGGCAATTGAAAGTATCGACAAGATACGAGGGCTGGGCTTCAATGTAGCCCCCGGAGATTTCGCCGAAAACCTCACTACCGAGGGAATAGACCTGCTCTCAATCCCTG
>DAOWAU010000141.1 GCA_030634425.1 Dehalococcoidia bacterium | reverse complement strand
CCTCCACTGCCTCAATGCTATAGGATGTACATGCCCCACAGGTTATGATCAGTACCTCTGGATGCTCCGGTCCCACATATCGATTAAAGGTGGATGCCTCAAAGATCTCTCGCGCCTTCTCAAGTTTCTCATGCAGTGGTTCGTGAAAGACAGGAAAGGGGCCTGAGGTAAACTTGCTCTTCTTAGGGTCATCCATGTCCCACAGGTCAGGGAAGTGGGCCTTTTTCTCCTTCTTTTCAGGTAGCTCACCCAGCACCACATTGCCCCTGGTGTAAGACAGTCGGGTCACGCCCCGCACAAAGACGATGAGATTTACCGCCTCAGAGACCTCATAGGCCCATTTTATCATTTCTTTGGCCTCCTGGGCATTATTGGCTTCCAAAAGCGGATTATCAAACCATTTGGTTATAGTCCTTGAGTCCTCCTCGTTGTTGCTCGTCATACCACCCGGGTCATCGGAGATAAAGATCACCATTCCAGCCTCACCGAGACCGGTCATATTGGCATTGACTATGAAGTCGGCGGCAACATTTGCGCCATTCTGTTTCATAATGCAAAGAGAGCGTATGCCGGCAAAGGATGTGGCGCCAGCTACCTCAGCGGACACCTTCTCATTGACCGACCACTCCGCATGGATATTCATCTCCTTGGCAACACCTGCTATCGTAGGGAGAACCTCTGATGTGGGACTCCCGGGATAGGCGGCTGCAACGCCTATGCCAGCTTCAATAGCACCTCGGGCTACCGCCTCATTACCCATCAAGAGCATCGTAGCTCCGGGCTTATCCATTGCAATACTTGCCATGTGTTTACCCCCTTTCTGTGGTGTGAGAACTCGTTACGGTACTAGTCTTCTAACAGTTTATCAGCAATACCTTCAGAAAGACCGCCCACGTAGAGGAGGTCTTTTTCGCTGCCGGTCTTCTCAATAATGTTTTTGAGCGCTGTCTTCTTTCTGTTGAGGGCAACGGTCTTCAGGTGAGCCAGTCTTTGCTCAGGCAGAGCCTGGGTCTCGAGGATTCCCTTTTCCCTGGCCGCCTCCATGAGATCGGTGCCCGCGTTAGTGCGGATGATGACGGTGTTCCAGCCCGGAAATTTGGATCCGGCGGAACCCAGGGAGATATCCGAGAACTCCGCTGTCATATCCCAGCAGTATTGACAGGCCGGATTAATATAAGGTCTTATCTCGTCAAGTGTAACCGATTTTGTCTCCTTTTTTGTGTACACATCGAAGGTATAGTGTGGGGTATGGGGAATATCGAACTTGACTGCCTGTGACGGATCACAAAGCTCCCTGAGAAAGGGATGAAAAACATCCGGACGCAGTGCCCAGCCGCAAATCAGGCCGATGGTCAATTTGATATTTTCAGGATTTACACTGTTCTTGGGCTCGTAGGTTTTTATCTTGCTCAGGGCCTCGACTTCACAGCCCAAGCCAACGACTGCCAGCTTTTCGGTGCTCTCCTTGGGAATAGCTCTGTAGGCCTCAAGCACAAAGCTGGCCTCGTAACTCGATCCGGCGCATTCCAGCAACTCCTCTCTGCTTCGAGCCACATAACCACGCGCTACCTTGTCTTCATCCATCTTGGTACATACTACGGCGTCTATCGTTCCCTCTTCCAGCGCGAGTGCAAGCAGCGTTGTTACCGTTCCCCCGTCTTGTGCCTTCTCCTTAATCCCTTTATCCGTGGATCTGGCCATGAATATATCCACAGCGTGGCCAACTTCCTCATCGCTGTATGGGACCCCAAACACTCTCTCACTCACGGCGTTCATGTCGGTGTATGTCCGTGGGCAGTGCTTGTAGCAGTCCCCTTCTTCTATGGTGCACTTATCCAGCACCACGATTCTTCCTCCATAGGCAACCATGTAGGGACAGGCAGTAACGCATGCCCCGCATCCCGTACATAACCCCTGATTTATCACCTCTTCGAATAGTGCTTTTGACCCTTTTCCATTATTCGACATACCTTAGCTCCTTTCTCAAGTCTATAGGATTACAATATTCGAAATGAGTCAATGGGAATGAAAAGCGCCTCCACGTTAATATTATATTGTATGTAGGATGTGGAGACCCCAATGTCAAGACGAAAACGCTATACTTGACCTACAGCTTATGGTTCCCGTAATTCATTAGTAACGTTCAAATGTTGAGGCCTAATTGTTCTTTAGGCCACATGATAAACATTCAATAATATCTATGGTAATGACAATTTCCTCCAGGCGATATCTATAGGGCTCAGATGAAGGTGG
>DAOWAU010000142.1 GCA_030634425.1 Dehalococcoidia bacterium | reverse complement strand
TAGTCTATTGTAAGTATCGAAGACCTGCCGTGCTTGTTCCCACGTCGGAATGTTTGGGGAACAACAATACCATTTCCCGTAATCCTCACAACCAAATCGGCATTTCCATTGCACCCAGGGGGCAGTTACAACTAGACTTGGGTTAGTAATCAATGCATGTGCTGCTCCGGCAGATATAGCTTCCTTGCAATAGTTGTTTAAATTCGTCCTGTTGAGTGTCATTTCTTCTCCCCCTTTGGCTTTCTTTTTCTAGTGTAGTTCAACTCTAGAACTACCCAATCATGTCCCAACTTTTTTCCTCGTATCTCGCCTCTTTGCAGAAGCAACCTAAGATGCCTCTCTGATATACCAATCTTCCGTGATGCTTCTTTGACACTATACATAGGCATTACTTCTGCTTATATTATATCCGATAACGGCATTAAGATTCAACTAGTTCCAGTACCCTCCAGATTTTGTTTGAAGAGTGTTGGGGAAAAATGCCATTTTGTGCGTAAACTGTGGAGCGGGAGACGGGACTCGAACCCGCGACAACCTGCTTGGAAGGCAGGAACTCTACCAGCTGAGTTACTCCCGCATAGCTACGCTACGGCTAGATTTTACGCCAAAATGGATGGAAAGACAAGCTGTAGGATATAGAACCTTGCCTGCTGTAGCCCGAGGTGGCATAATAAAGGGCAAACATAGGATGAAGATTGTTATTGCTGCTCAGGGGTTCAAGGGGAATCTCAGTGCCCTCCAGGTATGTCAAGCCATTGAGAACGGGGTTAGACGTGTAGTTCCCGACGCAATAACCGCTACAGTGCCCATGGCGGATGGCGGGGAGGGCACAATGCAAACCCTTGTTGATGCCATGGGGGGCAAAATAATACCTGTAGAGGTTACTGGCCCACTAGGTGCGCGTATCGCCGCTCATTGGGGACTCCTCAGTGATAAAGTCACCGGCGTCATTGAGATGGCTGCCGCCTCTGGTCTTAATCTGGTCCCGCCACAGAAGCTTAGCCCGTTATTGACTACCACCTATGGTACCGGGGAGCTAATTCTAGATGCGCTGGAAAAGGGCTGCCGAAAACTAGTTATTGGTATTGGCGGTAGCGCTACCAATGACGGTGGCGCCGGGATGGCTCAAGCCCTGGGCGCCAAGCTGCTGGACAGTAAGGGAGCGCCTCTTACCTTTGGCGGCGCAGCTCTGGCTGACTTAGACCACATCGATATCGCCACCATAGACCCACGCCTCACCGATTGTGATATCGTCGTGGCTAGCGATGTCACCAACCCTCTCTGCGGTCCTCAGGGAGCTTCTGCAGTTTACGGACCTCAGAAGGGAGCTACTGAGGAAATGGTAGCCCAGCTTGATGCAGCACTGGCCCATTACGCCGATGTTCTCCACAGAGACCTCGGCATCGACATCAGGGATGCGCCTGGAGCGGGGGCAGCAGGGGGCTTGGGAGCCGGTCTCATTGCTTTTCTCAAGGCTAAGTTGCTACCTGGAATAGAGATTGTGATACAAGCCACCGGCCTTGTTGAGCACCTAAAGGGTGCCGACCTCGTTTTCACCGGTGAGGGCAAGCTCGACAGCCAAACAGCCCAGGGCAAGGTACCGGTAGGGGTTGCCAAGAAGGCCAAGACCTTGGGATTACCGGTTATCGCCATCGTAGGTGCCATAGGCGATGGTTACCAAGCGGTCTATGAGCACGGGATAGATGCCGTTTTCAGTATCGCACCAGGCCCTATCAGCCTTGACCAGTGCTTGGCGAAGGCTGAGAAGCTAACTGGCGATGTTGCCGAACGCACTATGCGGCTGTTCATATGGGGAAAAGAGTGAAACAGCGATGATGAAACCAGAGGAATTCAGGGAAAAATGTAAAGGTATGGTCGCAGTACAATACTGCCCTTATACCAAGGATTGCGCATCTATAGACCTGGAGGCGTTAAAGGGAAATACTCAGTTCTTGGTTGATTTCGCCAAGGATGGCAATAAAGATGTGCTGATAATGACCAATGGCAGCACTACCGAATTCTATGCCAATTCTATCGAGGAGCAGCAGTCTGTGATCAAAACCGCGGTTAACACTGTCGGTGGAACTATCCCTGTAATTGCCGGGGTATCGCAGGCAGGTACAGAACAAACAGTAAGAATGGCTAAATATGCAGAAGAGGTCGGAGCAGATTGCGTAATGGTAGCGCTACCATACTATCTCACCCCGTTCAAAGAAGGCGTATATCAACACTACAAGGCAATAGCTG
>DAOWAU010000033.1 GCA_030634425.1 Dehalococcoidia bacterium | reverse complement strand
GGATAAAATAAAGGAGCTTATTGCTCAGCCGGATAGGGCTAGAGCTGCTATGGAACTGGGGAATGGAATTGAAGCGTTTAATTCAGTACCCAGTGCTATATACTCCTTTTTAATCCATCACGATTCTTTTGCCCAGGCTGTCATCCATGCTGTTAGCCTGGGGGGAGATACCGATACTATCGGGGCGATGACCGGGGCTATCGCTGGAGCACATCTCGGTGTGGAAGCAATCCCCAGCAGCTGGCAGGATAAGCTGGAGAACAGGCCATATTTAGTAGAGCTAGCCGAGAAGTTGTGGCAACTGAAGACGACAGCTTGACTGTAACACTTGCTGGCAATATAATTTATCCCGAAGAGAATCCTCTTATGATTTTCTCCTCTGTGGGCTCGTAGCTCAGTGGCAGAGCGGGCGGCTCATAACCGTCTGGTCGTAGGTTCGAATCCTGCCGAGCCCACTTTTACTTTCCCAATAGGGTGACAATAGATTACTTTACATAATATCTTGCCCCTTTACGCCCTTTGCTTCCTTGGGTAGAAATTGGCCCATCCGACAGATGTTCTTTGGCAACAAGATAAGTAATAAAGGCTAAAGAAAAGGATATAGGCGGCATTGATTACCAGTCTATGTCTTCTTTATTTTCTATTATGTTGAAAGGGAAGGGGCTTGATAGACGGGCTTTAGCCTCGCTTTGCCTATTTATCTTACATAACATATATAGTGCGACGCAAATTTATCTCTATCTAACACCAGCCTCTACTAGAAATATGCTTTGGCTATCCCTAAAGCCAGTTACTACTCCTCTTTGCCCTCACTAACCTATTCTATAAACGCAAACATGGTAAAACTTATAGCCTGTTAATTGTTGAGTTCTTTTGCTGATTGAACTACTGCCAAAATTATAGCCAGATTATTATGTAAAGTTATCGCCCAACCCTTTTTGTCGGATATCCCTTAGCAAAACTAAACCGCGGGTAAAGAGGTGCTTAAGAGGGGCGAAGGCCCTCTTCTTAATACCCCTCCCCCTTCAGAAGAGAAACACTCGGAATAATTTTTAGGGGCTTAAATTTTGATTTGGGTGGTGCTTTTTGCGTAATGCGCGCAGGTTTTTATTTAATTGTGCTATTGCTTTTTCTAGTGGATGTGCTCTTCTTTGCAATTGTATTAAGTTAATTACCGCATAGATTGCTATACCCAACCCTATTGCAAAGATTATATATATGGTGATTTCAGTCTTCAAGACATACATACTAAATGCCATTAGTAATAATGTGATTCCAACAAGTAGTATTGCAAAAAAGAGTTTGCTTCAGCTTTAATAATACCGGCCATGTTTAGCACCAGTCCTTGCAAAGTTTCTATACGACTTTTGAGTACTTCTAAGTAAATCTTATCTAGAGTAACCTCTTCTTTATCGTTTTTCTTTTCGGTGTCACTCATGTCATTCTCCTTAGATTTAGTTAATTATAATATACAACATAGTTAAGCTCTTTGCTTGCTTGCTAATTTTTGCGGAGACTGCAAAAAGAACAAAGAACGGCAAATATTTGAAGGATGAGTGGCAAACCACCTTTAAAAGGTATAAAAGCACTCGGAGAAATTTTTAGGGGCTTAAATTTTGATTTCAGCACGTCCTTTTTAAAAGGGCTATTAAACGGGCTGAGCTATCTTGCCCAGGGTGCGGTCGATTAACTGCAAGAGCCTGGTTAATCCCCAGCCTTTGCCTGCTGAAATGAGAACCGTGTTTTCATCCAGTGGGGCGCGCTCGTCAGCGAGGTCCTTTATCGCCGTCTCCTCATCCCAGGTCTTATCCCGGTCAACTAACAAATCGATTTTGTTTAGGGCGGTAATCCTCGGCTTATTTGCTAGTCCAAGGTCGGCAAGGATATCCTCCACCGTCTGGCATTGCTCGGCGGCATTATGAGAAGTCAGGTCAACCACATGAAGCAGTATGTCAGCTTCAGCCAACTCCTCAAGGGTTGCCCTGAACGAGGACACGATGGTGGGAGGAAGTTTGCGGATAAAGCCTACGGTGTCGGTTATTAATACATCACGATTATCAGGGAGGGCCAGCCTTTTGGTGGTGGGGTCTAAGGTGGCAAAGAGCTTGTCTTCGACAAATACATCAGCCCGACTGAGCGCATTGAGCAAGGTGCTCTTGCCGGCATTGGTATAACCTACTATGGCTACTACAGGGATACCGCTTTTCTTACGGCGCTGGCGATATAGCGCTCGGTGTTTTCTTACTGCCTCAAGCTGCGCTTCCAAACGATGTATCTTCTGCCGAATAAGCCGCCTGTCGGTCTCGATCTGCCTCTCTCCGGGGCCCCTGGTGCCGATACCACCTCCGAGCCTCTCCAGGTGACTCCACTGACCAGCCAGCCGAGGCAAAAGGTACTGATGCTGGGCCAGCTCTACCTGTAATTGACCTTCCCGTGTCTTGGCTCTACTGGCAAAGATGTCCAGAATCAAGGCAGAGCGGTCAATTACCTTTACCTTTAAAATCTCCTCCAGGTTTCGTTGCTGGGTAGGTGAAAGCTCATCATCGAAAATTACCACATTATAGCTGGTGCTATCCTTTAGAGATATCAATTCCTCCAGCTTGCCTTTGCCCAGATAATGTGTTTTGGAAGGTGTATGTAACCGTTGAGTTAGTTTGCCCGCAACCTCAACCCCGGCGGTCCCTGCTAATTGAGCCAACTCCGCCATGGAATCCTCGGCTGACCATCGGCCAGCGCTTCTCTTAGCGGCTACGGTTACTAGGAATGCCCGTTCCGCGGACTCCTGCGTAATGTCTATTCCCCGACGAATAACACCCCTCTTGTTCATGTGTTGACGCTCAGCACTGGCAATGTAGCGAGGTGAGGCAGCAAACAGGCTACCGGGCTACGCTACCTTCACCCCCGCTGTATTAACTCAATTGGTAGTCCGTCGGGGTCTTTAATTTCCGCCACTCTTAAGCTTAAGATTTCTACGGCTCGCGGGCTGCCGGATATTTCTACTCCCTTAGCCTTAAGATATTCTATAGCCTTATCAAGATCCTCCACTTCGAGTGCAATCCTTCGGCAACTAACCTGCCATGGCTCTATAGATATGGTAGCCGGCTCCTTGACCGAAAACAGTTCTATCGATGTGCCACCCAGTTCGATAAAAACAACCTCTTCCAAGGGAGGTCTTTCCAACTTCAGTCTCGTTTGAATCTTGAAACCCAGGATTTCTATATAGAACTTGAGAGTCCTCTCAATATCACTAGGTAGAATCTCCACATGGTCAATCCTCTTAAACATAATTCGCCTCCTTATATTATGTCAAGTTACCTCTTGCCTCTTTGACTTAAGCCCACTCTTTTACGGTCGTGCCACTCACCCAACCGCGACAACGCCTTAACTAACAACACATCCGGGATGGTTAATGCCAGTCGCACATAGCCTTCACCATTCCTGCCGTAACCTGTCCCAGGGGTTACTACCACCCCAACCTGTTCTAACAGGTCATTGGCAAATTCCACAGAAGTATATCCTTCAGGAACTTCAGCCCAGACATATAGCCCTGCCTTGGGCACCCTGGCTTTAAGCCCCATACTATTCAACTTATCAACAACTATATCGCGACGTCTCTGATAACTAGCATTATGCCTTTGAATGCAAGTCTGGGGTCCGGTCAAAGCCTCAATAGCAGCATATTGAATCGCCTGGGGAATCCCCGAGTCTAAATTCGACTTAACCCTCTTCAGGGCATCCACCATGGTGGCGTTACCCACCACCATCCCTATCCGCCATCCAGTCATATTGTAGCTTTTGGATAGAGAGTGGAACTCCACACCCACTTCTTTAGCCCCGTCTGCCCTCATAAAGCTAACTGGCCGATACCCATCGTAGGCAACCTCTGTATATGGTCCATCATGGCAGACAGCCAGATTATGCTGGCTGGCAAATTTAACCACCTTGTTGAAAAAGCCAATGTCAGCCACAGCACCGGTAGGGTTATTAGGATAGTTTATCCACAGTAGCCTAGCTTGCTTGAGGACATGATCCGGAATAGCACTCAAATCAGGGAGAAAATTATTCCCCTCGGTAAGCGGCATATAGTAAGGCCTGCCACCAGCTAGGATGGTGCCTATGGAATAAGGAGGATAGGCTGGGTCAGGCACCAGAGCAATATCCCCGGGGTCAATAAAACATAAGGCAATATGAGCAATGCCCTCTTTAGCGCCAATGAGAGGTAATATCTCTTTATCAGCATCAAGAGAAACGTCAAAGCGCTTCTTATACCATTCAGCGATAGCCTGACGCAACGGCGGTAACCCCGCAGTCTCCGGGTAGCGATGATTAACCGGGTCTTGGGCTGCCTGACATAGCCTCTTAATCACATGGGTTGGGGTAGCGTCGTCAGGGTCACCAACAGCAAGACTAAATACCTCCTCACCCTTAGCCCTTTTCTCCTCAATTTTCTTGGTAATCTCCACAAAAATATACGGGGGCAGCTTTTCTATTCGCTTTGCCAATCTCATATATTTACTCCTCGTTTAACCATTCTCCACGGAATACTATTTTAGCAGGAGCGCTGATAAATATCTCCCCTACCCCATCCCACTCCACCTCCAATATGCCTCCGGCCAGTTTTATATCCACTTTGTTTTCAATGTAACCGTGTAGTTGGGCGGCAACAGCCATAGCACAGGCGCCACTGCCACAAGCCAGGGTCTCCCCTGCCCCTCTCTCCCAGACACGAGCTTCTATCCGCCGTCGGTTCACCACCCTAGCTACCTCAAAATTTATCCGGTTGGGAAATATGGATAGATGCTCCACCTTTGGCCCTATCTGGAGCAAAGGAAAATCAGATAGCGGGTGTTGCTCAAAATAAACAGCGTGGGGGTTCCCAATAGAGACCAGATTCAGAAGTAGCTCTCTACCCTCCACAGCAACGGGATAGTTCAGCATTGATTTTATGTCAACTAATTCCCTATCATCTTCTATTACTACAGGGATGTCTTCAGCTGCAAATTTCGGTGCCCCCATACTGACCTGAATCTTGGCTGGTTTGTCCTTTGCCCTGTAAATCCTGGCTTTCCTTGTACCAGCCATCGTCTCTACCGATATTTCCTGAGCTTCAATATCAGCCAAGTTCATCTTTATCACATATTCAACCAAGCACCTCAATCCATTGCCGCAGGCTTCAGACTCAGAGCCGTCAGGGTTAAACATACGCATCCGAAAATCAGCGCTATCCGAGGGCAATAACAGCAACAAGCCATCGGCGCCGACGCCAAAGTGGCAGTCACATATAGCCGCTGCTACCTGAGACCAATCGCGCTGGGTATCACCGGTCTCCACCAGGACAAAATCATTGCCAATACTCTGCAACTTGGTAAAGTTCATTATCACCCTTCCTCCGTTGAACCCTCCAAGAATTGAGCCACCAAGGTTGTGATTTCTTTATCTATATTATCACTTTCTATATCAAACCACTTAATCCTATCGTCTTTCAACTTGAACCAGGCATATTGATGCCTGACCACGCGGTGGGTTTCAACCTTGATTTGCTCGATGGCAGCATCCAGGGTTAGCTCGCCTTTAAGAAACATGCCAATCTGCTTGTAGCCTATGCTAGACATAGCAGGCAGGTCAAGGTCATAGCCCATATCCAGTAGCTTTTCTACTTCGGCTACCAGGCCTCGCTCTATCATCCGGTCAACCCTCGAGTCAGTTCTATGATATAGCTTTGCCCTGTCCATGGTTAAACCTACTATGAGAGCATCAAAGAGTGGTTCCTTCTTATGCTGAAGCCGAGAGAAGGGAGCCTCCGTGCCTTTATGTACCTCAAGGGCTCGGATAATACGGCGCACATTATGTCGGTCAATCCTCTGCGCTGCCACGGGGTCAACCCTCACCAGCTCCTGGTAAAGTTCATTCGTACCCGCCTTGGCTGCCTTCTCTTCCAGGCTACGCCTAAATTCCACATCTGGAGGAACTCGTGGTATCTTCCAGCCTTCTAAGACCGACCATACGTATTGCCCACTACCACCTGCCAAGATGGCTAATCTGCCGTACTGCTGAATGTCCTCGATAGCCTGATAAGCTAGCTGCTGATATTGAGCCAGACTGAAATCGCAATCAGGATCGACTATATTGATGAGGTGATGAGGAATAAGAGATAACTCCTCCGGGCTTGGCTTGGCTGTGCCGATATCCATATAGCGGTATATCTGTCGGCTATCAGCGTTTACTATCTCACCATCAAAACTCTGGGATAACCGGATGGCTAGATGGCTCTTACCTACACCGGTAGGACCAACTATAGCCACTAGACGATTCATCTTGCTCGATTAACTTCCGAGGCTCGCTTTACAATGCTCAAAAACTCACTGGCTTCTAGGCTAGCACCTCCGACCAAGGCACCATCTATCTCAAGCTGGTTGATAAACTCAGCGGCATTAGCAGCATTAACACTGCCACCATAGAGAATACGCATCCCTTGAGCAATGTCCCCACTATATAATTGGGCGATGTTGTGGCGGATAAAACCGATGGTGTTGTTTGCCTGCCTCCCTGTAGCTGCCCTGCCGGTACCAATAGCCCAGACCGGTTCATAGGCTATAATCAAGCTATCAACAGAATCTATCCCAGATAAAGATGACCTTAGCTGCTCAGCTATTACCTCCTCTGCTCTCCCCGCCTCGTTTTCCTCTAATCTTTCTCCGATGCAGAGAATGGGCTTCAACCCGACCCTCAGCGCTGCCCGAATCTTCTTATTAACAATCTCTCCTGCCTCCCTGAAATATTGCCTGCGCTCGGAGTGCCCTATGATAACAAATTCACACAGGTCGGCAAGCATTGGGGGCGAAATTTCCCCCGTATAAGCGCCCTTTTCCTCAAAATACAGGTTTTGTGCCCCCAATTTTATTGAGCTTCCTTTGATTACCTCCTTCACTGCTGCCAGAGAGATAAACGGTGGACACACCACCTTTTCCACACCTGTTACCTCATCAAGCCCCTGACGCATTTCACCGACCAGTCCTACCGCCTCCCCTACTGTAGTATTCATCTTCCAATTGCCAGCAATCAAAGGTAGTCGCATTTTATCCCCTTAAGCGCCAAATTTAGTTAGCTTCAGGGCATTAGCCATAGCCAACATCATAATGTGTATTGCCGGGAATCGCCCCAGCCCACCACCAGCACAAGCCGACTCGGAAAACTGGCATACCTTATCGGGACGGCACCATTTAGAACGCAGGAGAATAGGCACCGGGTGCCAGCTATGTCCCTTAAGCAAGGCTGGTGTGGAATGGTCACCAGTAACGACAAGGACATCGGGCTTAACATCCATCAGGCTGGGCAAAGCTCTATCCACCTGCTCTATAATCTTGACCTTCCGGTCAAAGTCGCCATCTTCACCAGCAGCGTCAGCCCCCTTTATATGTACGAAGAAGAAGTCGTAATCAG
>DAOWAU010000059.1 GCA_030634425.1 Dehalococcoidia bacterium | reverse complement strand
GGATACCTGTTCAAAGTTCTCCTCATCCATAAAATAATACAGGTTGCCCTCATTATAGAGGTATTGCATACTGCGATAGTCAAGGCGGGCTCGATTGAATTTCTCAGTAGCCTGGAAGGTTCGCTCAATAGTATGACCACCACGAATATCGCGGAGCTTAAGGCGAATCAGGGCAGTTCGCTTCATTTTGATATGCTGGTATTCAAGGACCTGATATAGCTGCCCCTCCAGCTCGAGAGTGATTCCTTTCCTTAACTCACCGCTAGTTATCATGTCATACCCCCATTTTTTTGGCTTTTGAGATAACCCTGACTCTGCCGCCTTCCATTACTATCACATCCTCAATTCTCACCCCGCCCCAACCGGCGAGATAAATGCCAGGCTCAATAGTAAATACCATGCCTGAGACAAGTTTATCCCCCGAATTGGGACCAAGGCGCGGTAGCTCATGTGGTACCAGCCCGATACCGTGACCCAGAGCATGCCCAAATGCCTCGCCATAGCCTGCCTGTTCGACAACTGTTCTAGCCGTCTTATCAGCCTCATCACCGGTCATCCCTTCCTTAATTGCAGCCATTGCTGCTAACTGAGCGCCGAAGACGGCATCATATACTTTACTGAAGGTCTCATCAGGAGTGCCAAGGCAGATGGTGCGGCTCAGGTCGCTGGAGTAACCGCCTACCCTGGCTCCCATATCAATTACTACCGGCTCCCCGGATTGGATGGCACGTGACGAAGGCTTAGCATGGGGTAGGGCGGAGTTAGGACCAGAGGCAACAATAATATCACAGGATATAGTCTCGCTACCCCTTTCCCGGATGAACTTCTCTATCTCCCAGGCCACCTCCTTCTCACTCATACCAACATCAATCTTACCTTCAATATGCTTCAGGGCAGCATCGCTTATGGCTACTGCCTTGGTTATCAGCTCGATTTCCCCGGGTTCTTTTACCGCTCGGAGGGATTCCACCAGCCCATCCACGGGGATAAGTCTGGGGTGGGATAGCGCTTTATCTAGTATATCAGATAACTGCTGGTAGAGGGAAAAGGTGATATGCCCAGCCTCGAATCCCAGCTTTTTCAAGTTTAACCCAGCCGTTAATTTGGGAAACCAGCCCCCGATGTCACCCTTTACCCGGAAAACCTCATAGTCAGGGGCTTGTAGCTTGGCTTGCTCTATATAGCGAAAGTCGGTGGCTAAAATCGCATTTTGTGGTGTAATTAATAAATAACCTGATGAACCATCAAAGCCGGAAAAGTAACGCCTGTTCTCCGGTTGCGAAATAAAGATGGCATCAATCTCCTTCTCAGCGAGCCTTTGGCGCAACCTTTGCAGTCTATTCTTCAAGCTCGTCATCCTTCTTCTTCGCCAGAGGGTGAGCCGATAGATATACCTTTCTCGCCTGACTCTTGCTTATATGGGTATAAATCTGGGTTGAGGATAGATTGGCGTGCCCCAGAAGCTCCTGAACCACCCTTAAATCAGCACCGCCGTCAAGCAGATGGGTGGCAAAGGTGTGGCGCAGCAGGTGAGGATGTATCCTCTTCTCTATGCCAGCCAGGTCAGCATATTTCTGCAAAGTCCTCTGGACACTTCGCTCGGTGAGACGCTTCCCATACCGATTAACAAATAGGGCACCGCTCTTTTTCTTGTCCAGAAGTTCGACTCTACCCTGACTGAGGTAGGCACTTAAAGCCTCGGCTGCTGGCTTGCCCATCAGCACCATCCGCTCCTTGCCACCCTTTCCCCATACCCGAATCTCACTGGTATCGAGGTCAACCTGCCCCACGTCCAGGTTTACCAGCTCGCTAACTCTGAGACCAGCGGCATAAAGCAGCTCCATTATAGCTCGGTCACGCTGCCCCACAGGGTCAGATAAATCAGCGGCTTTGAGCAGGCGCTCCATTTCCTCTATAGTAAGAAAGGAGGGCAAGCGTTTATCCAGCTTGGGCGAAGAGGTATCTGCCACCGGGCTCGAGGATATCATCTCTTCACGCAACAGGTAACGGCAAAAGGAACGAATAGCCGATAGCCTGCGGGCAATGCTCGCCTTGACCACCCCTTGCTCCACGAGATAGGCCAGGTAATCACGCATAACAGACCTGTCCACTTCATCCAGCGAACTCAGCCCCTTTTCCTTGAGAAAAGCAAAGAACCCTTTTATCTTCTTTGAGCCGAGCAGGTCGGTGGTATAGTTGCGCACGGTGTAGGGAGAAGCATTCTTCTCCACCTCAAGGTAGTTTATATATTTATTAAAAACTCCTTGCATGGGGCTATTCCTGTTGGAGCCTGCCTTTATACCGGCACTTGGTGCACTTCGCCCATTTTTCTTGGTATAGGGTAAGGAGTCCGCCACAGTTGGGGCAAGGGGAGGGGAGGGGCTTAAAATTGATGGCGAATCGGCAATCGGGGTAGTTACTACAGCCATAAAAGGTGCGCTTCTTTTTATTTATCTTCTCCACCAGCTCGCTGCCACACTCGGGGCAGCTGACGCCAATCTTAATCCGGAAGGGTTGGGTAAATTTACAATCAGGGAAACCGCTACAGGCAAGAAACTTCCCGTAACGGCCTATTTTAATAGCCAAGGGCTTGCCGCATTCAGGGCAGGTTTCCTCAACCAGCTCCTGGGGTAGCTTAACCTTCTCCATAACCTGGAAGGCATTGTCGAGGTCTTTTTCAAAGGGGGTGTAGAAATCCCGAACCACACCCACCCAGTCCCTATTCTCAGTAGCTATTTCATCCAGCTCATCCTCCATATGAGCGGTAAATTTAACATCAATAATGTCGGGGAAATGTTTGATGAGGATGTCATTAACCACACATCCCAGCTCAGTGGGCTGAAACCTTCCCTTAGTTTTGGCCACATAATCCCGTCCCTGAATGGTGGATAGAATAGGGGCGTATGTGCTGGGGCGTCCGATACCCCATTGTTCCAACATCTTGACCAGCGTGGCCTCAGTAAAACGGGGGGGAGGCTGGGTAAAGCACTGCTCAGGGAAAAGCTCAATAAGCTTGAGCTCATCCCCTTTCTCCAAGGGGGGGAGTGGTGGGCGTTTCTTTCCTTCTTCCTCTCTTTCGTCCCTGCTTTCAGTATAGAGAACCATAAACCCGCGGAAGGTGGTGACAGAGCTTGAAGTTCTAAACAGGTATTTAGACTTGGCATATGGGCGTTTGGCTTCAATATCAACAGTGGTATTGTCAAATAGAGCCGCCGCCATCTGGCTGGCTACCATTCGTTTCCAGATAAGCTCATATAGCTTAAACTGAGCGGTATTAAGATATGGCTTAATCAGGGAGGGCTCCCGCCAAACTTTGGTGGGGCGGATAGCTTCATGGGCTTCCTGTGCCCCTTTTACCGTGGTGGCGAAAGAGCGAGCATGCGACGGAATAAATTGAGCGCCATATTTGCCAATGATAAATTCTCTGGCTTCAGCTACGGCAGGGCGGGCTACCCGGGGGGAATCAGTGCGCATGTAGGTAATAAGCCCTACGCTGCCTTCATCACCGATAGATAAACCTTCATAAAGCTGTTGAGCAATAGCCATAGTTTGCTTGGCACTGAAGCGTAGCTTGCGCCAGGCTTCCTGTTGCAGGGTGCTGGTGATAAACGGTGGGGCTGGCTGACGAGTCACCTTTTTCATCTTGACCTTAGCCACGCTGTAGGCAGCCTGCTTGAGTTCATCGCAGATCTCAGTTGCTTTTTTCTCCTCATGGATGTCCAGCTTGGTGCCGTCGCTGAGACCAACCAGTGTAGCCCGGAAGGGTGCTGCCTGGGCAGGTACCTTCTGAACCAGCTCCGCCTCAATGACCCAATATTCCTCCGGGACAAATTTCTCAATCTCACGCTCCCGGTCAACAATAATCCTTAATGTCACCGACTGAACTCTGCCCGCGGAGAGCCCTCGCCTTACCTTTCGCCACAGCAGGGGACTGAGCTTATAACCAACCAGCCTGTCCAGAATACGCCGCGCTTGCTGGGCGTTGACTAACTGCATGTCTATGGAGCGAGGATTTTTAAAGGCACGCCTAATAGCCTCCCTGGTTAGCTCATGAAAGACGACACGTCGGTAAGGTGTCTTGTCCGACTTAGTTGCCTCAACCAAGTGCCAAGAGATGGCTTCTCCCTCACGGTCTGGGTCTGTGGCTAGATATATATTAGACGCTGTTTTGGCTGCCCGCTTAAGTTCCGTCACCGTTTTTCTTTTCTCCCTGGACACCACATATCTAGGGGCGAAGCTATGCTCTATATCTACTCCCAACCGACTCTTGGGCAGGTCTCTTATATGACCCATTGAAGCCTTGAGACTATAGCCCTTACCCAGAATCTTACCCAGCGTTCTAGCTTTGGCCGGTGACTCAACTATAACCAGGCTCTTCTTCATAGCGCCTAATCCACTTTTACCCTATATGCTTCCCTTGTTTCCCGAGCCAGAACATAATTCATATTCCCCACCTGCTTCACCACGCCTTCTCCAGCTCACCAAAGTAGTTTTCCAGCTGGGTTAGTCTGACGTGACCAATGCCCGGCATCAGGCTGAAGCCCACCCAGTATTTAATGTCTTTATTGCTCACTCCGAGAGCATTCTAGCATAAGGGGCAGGCTGATGACAATTGACATTATGGTGTTCTCTGATAAGAAAAAGAGAAACGCTTTCCAATCAATAAGAAGCGGAGAGGGTGGGATTCGAACCCACGGTAGCCTTTACGGCTACACGCGCTTTCCAGGCGCGCCTGTTAGGCCACTCCAGCACCTCTCCACTATAGCAAATAGTGGCGGAGAGGGTGGGATTCGAACCCACGCTCGCCAAAGCGAGACCGCTTTTCGAGAGCGGCACCTTAAACCACTCGGACACCTCTCCTCAATTCCGTTAATAATTATATCATAGTATCTTGCTCATATCTTTACTGGCTTACGCCTGATAGTGTATGCTTGTAGCACATTATTGATTTCAGGGAGTCACAAATTTGGTTTGGTTAAAGTTTGCTGCGAGCCTTATTATCATCCTGTTCGCCGGGACGAGGCTAGCCCTGTATGGGGACG
>DAOWAU010000064.1 GCA_030634425.1 Dehalococcoidia bacterium | reverse complement strand
TGGTGGCTACGGTGGTGGTTACGGTAGTGACAGAGGCGGTAGACCCAGGGGCGGAAGGCAGAAAAGGTATTAGCCTACCCGACATGAGGGGGGATAAGGGACATCGAAACCATAAAGTTTCATCCGAGGGGCATGGCTGGTGTACAGGCAGTCGGTTACATTACACCTACACCAATCCAAGCTAAATCCATCCCCCCAATTATGCAGGGCCGCGATCTCATTGGTCTGGCCCAGACCGGAACCGGCAAGACTGCAGCTTTTGTACTGCCAATTCTGCAGCGTCTGCTGCAAAGCCCAAGAGGTCGTGTAGGTGCTCTCATAATCTCGCCCACACGCGAGCTGGCTGAGCAAACATATGAAACTATAGATGAATTGGGGAAACAAACCAGGTTGCGGAGTATTGCCATTTACGGTGGTGTGAGTATGGAACAGCAAACCTGGAGACTGCGTAATGGAATCGAAATCATCGTAGCCTGCCCTGGGCGATTGCTCGACCATCTTTGGAAAGGTACGATCGATTTATCACAGCTGGAAGTCCTTGTAATCGACGAGGCGGACCGTATGTTTGATATGGGTTTTCTGCCCGACATCCGGAATATTTTGAGATGTCTGCTAAAGCCGCGGCAGACACTCCTTTTCTCAGCCACCATGCCTGAGGATATCCGGCGTCTGGTACAAGAAATCCTGCATGACCCGGTCACGGCACAAATTGGTCACATATCACCGGCAACCACGGTGTCTCACACACTGTATCCGGTTAAGCAACATCGCAAAACTGCGCTGCTGATAGAACTCTTACGCCATACTGAAACGGAGTCAGTACTTGTCTTTACCCGCACCAAATACCGTGCCGAGCGTGTTGCGCAGCAACTGGCGAAAGCGGGCTATCGGGCAACCTCATTGCGAGGTAACATGTCTCAGTGCCAGCGTCAAACCGCCCTTGATGGCTTCCGTGCTGGCTCATTCAAGGTTCTGGTGGCGACTGACATTGCCGCCCGCGGCATCGATGTTCTGGATATTTCGCACGTTGTTAACTACGACATGCCTGACAGTACGGACGCCTACATTAATCGTATCGGCCGCACCGGACGAATTGGCAAAACAGGCACCGCATTTACATTCGTGACAAGTGAAGATACGCCCATGGTGCGTGCTCTTGAGCACCTTCTCAACATGCCACTGGAGCACCGGAGGCTGCAAAACTTTGATTACGCAATGCCTGTACCAGCTAATAGATACATTCGCCGTTCACAGCAATTACGCTAGCGTGCAATACGGAATGAGCGGGTGGTAACAAAAAGGTAACTGTTACCTAAACGACGCGAAACGCTGTCTTGCTTGATGGAGACTAGGAGCAATAAAGTCTCATTTGGCACATTGCCATAGCTATCAACATCGAGGTAAGATATGTCACTTAAACATACCTTCCTCGTGAAGAGTATGAATTGGCATTTGAACTTCCTGGACATCATAATAATGCCAATTGTAGTAATTAAGGTGTATGATTGCGAACATATATGAATTATCGTAGCGACATAAGAAACATAGCTATTATTGCTCATGTTGACCATGGTAAGACTACCCTGGTAGATGCCATGCTCAAACAAAGCAAGGTTTTCCGAGATAACCAGATGGTTGGCGAATTAATAATGGACCAGAATGCGCTTGAGCGAGAAAAAGGGATTACCATCATGGCTAAGAATACGGCCGTAGTTTACCGGGGTGTCAAAATCAATATTATTGATACACCGGGACACGCTGATTTCAGCGGGGAGGTAGAGCGTGTCGTAAGTATGGCTGATGGTTGTCTGCTTCTAGTGGACTCTATAGAAGGTCCCATGCCCCAGACTAAGTTTGTGCTTCGACTGGCACTGGAAATGGGTCTAAAGCCCATTGTGGTTATCAACAAATTAGACAGGCGAAATTCGCGGATAGCAGAGGTGCTAAAACTTACCGAGGACCTGTTCTTAGAATTAGCTATCAGTGCTGACCAGCTTGACTTCCCGGTGCTGTATGCCAGTGCACGGGAAGGCACTACCGTAGCTGAATTGGGCATGAAGGGCAAGGATATTGCTCCCCTCTTCGAATGCATATTGGAAAAAGTACCACCACCGCAAATTGAAAGTGGGCCATTTCAAATGCTGGTTTCTAATCTAGACTATGACAGCCACAAAGGTAAGATAGCTATTGGTAGAATCTGGAGAGGAAAGGTTGCTCCACACGACCCGGTAGTCAGTGTGGGTGCTGATGGAAGTGTAACTCATTATGAGATTGGTGAAGTGTTTACCTATCTCGGTCTCAATCACTTGAAGGTAGAGGAAGCCGAGGCGGGTGATATAGTAGCTGTGACCGGTATCGACAAAGTCAACATTGGAGATACCATTGCCAGCCCGGAGCAGCCTGAAACTCTACCACGCATAGAGATTGGCGAACCGACGGTAGAGATGACCTTTGGAGTAAACACCTCACCTTTTGCCGGTCGCGAGGGGAGCTTTTGCACCACACGCCAGTTGCGGGCACGACTCTACAGGGAGCTGGAAACTAATCTCAGTCTCCGAGTACAGGATACAGATAGTCCAGACACCTTTCTGGTAAAAGGGAGGGGAGAACTGCATCTGGCTATCCTGATTGAGACCATGCGCCGGGAGGGCTATGAATTTGAGGTCTCCAAGCCAGAAGCTATCACCAAAGTAGTTGACGGTAATCTTGTAGAACCTGTGGAGGTTCTTACCATTGATACCAAAGATGAACATATCGGAGTTTTAACCGAGATGCTGAGCAAGCGGCAAGCTCAGCTTGCGAATATGCGCAGCGCTAGCCATGATAATGTGCGTTTAGTATTCCATGTGCCTACAAAAGGACTCATTGGCTTCCGTAATGCTCTCTCTACCGCCACACGTGGTGAAAGCATCATGAATGCCACTTTTCTTGGCTATGAACCCTATCATGGAGATATAATTTCGACTCGTAATGGAGTACTGGTGGCATCAGAACAGGGCATAGCTGTTACCTATGGTCTAAATAATGCCCAGGGGCGGGGCTTCACCTTTATTGAACCCGGTACGCTAGTCTATGAGGGTATGATAGTAGGGCAGAATTCACGGCCGCAGGACATAGCCATCAACGTGTGCAAAGAAAAGAAGAAGACCAATATGCGCGCGTCTACATCCGATATTGCCGCAAAGCTGACTCATCCCGTGCAGTTGAGCCTGGAGCAAGCAATTGATTTTATAAATGATGATGAGCTAGTTGAGGTAACTCCTGGGAATATCAGGCTGAGGAAAAGGTTACTCACCCAGGCACAACGATCGAAGGACAGATCTTCTTCCAGGCGAAGCGTAAAGTAATAGGCTAGGGCTTATCGTTGAAATGGCTGAAATACCGAATTGCTATCCTAATTCACGCGCTACCCAAATCATCAGATTGTTACCCAACAATTCTCGGGATTGTGCAACCCTGCAACATCCCACAAAGAGCCATATTGTTACCTGATATTCTCGCTGCTTGGAAGGTAGTGGCTATCTACCTCTGCGGCTCGATAATCACTTTTAGAGAGTCCTGAGCCTGGGCGACAAGCTGGAATCCCAGGCCTGTTTCCGCCAGCCCCAGCCGATGGGTAATCATCTCCTGCACGCGTATTTTGCATCATTCGTAGCTCTTCATTAACGAAACACTCTGGGTACTGTAATTTGTACCACTGACTGGTCTGATTCATCACTTATCCCTCCTTTGAACGCACACTTCTTGTCAAGTTCTGTGCCGCGATATTAGATTTCTTCAGTTAATAGATGCTCTAATCCATGATTACCCCTTTCCCAATCCTTTTTTTGGCCCTCCTTTCCTGTGTAGTACGCCGTCACCATTATACCACCTGCTAATCCAGTGAAGTTTGAGGATATCTTGAGGCTTTATCAGAGGATTGAGCAACTTTTAGTGGTATTCTGGGGATATAATACCTGCTTGGTAGCAGGCCTGATTGGTAGTAGGCCTGATTGGTATGGTGTCCCTGGAATTGTAGAGCTATCTTTCCTCTATGGCTATTCGTATCATAACATCGCCCTGCTCAAGTCTTTCCAGAACATCCATTCCCTCTATTAGCTGACCAAATACCGAGTGCTTACCATCAAGGTGAGGCTGAGGGGCATAGGTGATAAAGAACTGGCAGCCATTGGTATTGGGGCCCGAATTAGCCATCGATAGCGCTCCCGTAACATGGGTATGTTCCGTGATTTCATCATCAAATCGGTAACCGGGACTACCTGCACCAGTGCCGGTAGGGTCTCCTCCCTGAGCCATAAAGCCGGGGATAACCCGATGAAATGTAGTACCATCATAGAATCCATCGCGGGCGAGGAATACAAAGTTGTTGACTGTTATCGGAACATCACTGGCGAACAGCTCCAGAACCAGATTCCCCTTTTCTGTTTCAACGGTAGCAGTGTATTGCTTGCTCGTGTCGATTGTCATCGGTGGCGGAGCTGAGTAGGTCTTGGGTTTTTCAGGGATTGTGGCGACCACTACTATGAGGACGATGACGATCACTGCGGCCAATCCTATTAGCAGCTTCTTCTTCATTGACAACCCTTTTGTTTGTCTTGCTTTCGGTTCTCTGCAACGAATCGACTGCCGGCGACTATCTCTTCGTGACATCCTTCTGAATCCTCCCAATACGGCGCTTCCTTCTCATTCAATATACCACAAGTCAGGTAGCAGGCACAGTCAATGC
>DAOWAU010000016.1 GCA_030634425.1 Dehalococcoidia bacterium | reverse complement strand
GGAGGAGACGAAGAAAGAGTCAAAATCAGTGAACCTGGGTAATCTGTATGACCAGATAAGCGCCGGCCGAGTGAAGGAGCGTAATATTATTCTCAAGACTGATGTTCAGGGTAGTATTGAGCCGATAAGAAGCTCTTTAGAGCAGTTGGGAACGGATGAAGTTCGGGTTAGAGTTATCCATAGTGGCACTGGTAATGTTACTGAGAGCGATGTTATGCTAACTATCGCTTCCAAGGGCATCATTGTTAGCTTCAGTGCTGGCTGTGAGCCAGGAGCGCGGCGATTGGCTGATATAGAAGGGGTAACCATTCGTTCCTATGATGTAATCTACGATTTGGTGGATGATGTGGGTAAGGCACTCACGGGCATGTTAGAGCCTTCGTATGTGGAGGTTGTTGTGGGGCGGGCTGAGGTGCGGGCTATCTTCCCTACTGTTAAGAAGGCAAAAGTAGCCGGTGTCTATGTTACCGAGGGCATGGTGAATATGGGTGCCTCGGCTAGGGTGTGGCGTGAGAAGGAATCGGTATGTGAATCTACTGTTAGCAGTCTCAGGCGCTTTAAAGATGATGTTAAGGAAGTGGCTGCTGGTTATGAGTGTGGGGTTGGCGTCAAGGACTTTAATGATTTTCAGGTTGGCGATATATTGGAGTTCTTTAAGGAGGAAGCCAAGTAACAGGCGAGCCCCTAATTGGGGAGATAATGGAGATAATTATGACGCATCGTGTCGAACAGGTAAATAAGCTCCTTCGTCGGGAAATTAGCGATTTGCTACAGCGCCAAGTCAAGGACCCTCGACTTGGCAGTTTTGTTGCAATAACCGAGGTTGCTACCTCTCATGACCTGAGACATGCTAAGGCATTCGTAAGTTGTATAGGTGATAAGAAAGAGAAGGAAGAGATACTATCTGTATTGGCCGGTGCTTCAGGCTTCTTCCGTAAGGAACTAGCTAAGCGTCTGAAGTTACGACGCATTCCTGAGCTAAGCTTTCATTGGGATGATTCTATTGAACGGGGGGTCCGTCTCTTAGAACTAATCGATAAGGTTAGCGGGAGGAGGTAATATATGCGTATTGAAACCTCTAGAAATACCGAGCGTATCGGCTCAGTAACAATCAATGATGTGCAAAAGGTGTTGGAGTTGGACTCCGGCAGAGCTAAAGAATTACCTGTCGAGGAGAAGATTGCCGTTCAGAAAATTGAGCAGGATGTTATCAAGGATATTGAAAAGAAGATGGCTATCGTCGTCCCTATCAAGGATGAGAAGGTCAAGCTCTTCGAGGGGGTTATCAGCGGAATTCCACATGAGTGCCCGATAATAGTACTCTCCAATAGCCGGAGAAGACGAGTTGACCACTTCAAGATGGAGAGGGATACCCTGAACCAGTTCTGCCACTTCACCGGGCGTCAAGCCTTGATTATCCATCAGAAAGACCCCTCATTAGCTCAAGCCTTGGAGGAAGCTGGCTATCCTGACCTTCTGGCTGAGGATGGGCGGGTACGAGAGGGGAAGGCTGAGGGTATGTTGGTGTCAATGCTTATCGCCATGATGATGAAGAAGCAGTATGTAGGGTTTATTGACGCTGATAACTATTTCCCTGGCGCCGTCTGGGAGTATGCTAAGTGCTATGCGAGTGGCTTCGCTATGACTAAATCACCCTATACCATGGTCAGGATTCTATGGCACTACAAACCCAAGATGTCAAGAGGCGTGTATTTCAAGAAATGGGGACGGGTGTCCCAAGTAATCAATAAGTGTTTGAACTCCCTTATTTCAGCCAAAACGGGGTTTGAGAGTGAGATCATCAAGACAGGGAGCGCTGGTGAGCATGCTATGACCCTTAAGCTGGCTAGGGAATTACCCTATGCCTCAGGTTATGCTGTGGAGCCTCAGGAGCTCATATCTATCCTGGAGATGTATGGTGGCATATTGCCTCCTGACCGCACCAAAGCGGCCAAGCATGGCGTCGAGATATGCCAGATAGAGACGAGGAACCCTCACTTCCACGAGGAAAAAGGCTGGCGGCATCGGCAAGGAATGTTATCACTGGGACTTGGGGCTATCTATTACTCTCCACTCTGCGGAGGGGAAACCAAGAAGGTGATTCTGGGCGAACTTCGACAGCAGGAGGCTGTTGGACAGGAAGAGGAACCAGCCCAGCCCCGCCTCTACCCCCCATTGAAGCAGATCGACCTCCAGAAGTTCGCCGAAATTATGCAAGAGCACATGAGCTCATACTCTCTCCCGGAGGAGAAAGAGTAAAAAGTATCCCTTCTTGCCGCGGATAGGGGGTGGTCTTGGCGAATCCTATAAGAGGTTGACTGATGGCATCGGTGGGCGTTGCCTACCTAGTATTGCCATATTGCGGTCATTCTAAATATTATGAGCGATTTCTTGCCTAAATTAGTTGTCTTTACCGACCTTGATGGCACCTTGCTTGACCCCGTCACCTATTCCTATGAAAGGGCTCTGCCCTTCATAAAGCTTCTGCAGCAAAGGAGCATACCTATTGTGTTTTGCTCCCACAAGACCAGAGCAGAGCAGGAAGTGTATCGCCAAGAACTGGGAATACCTGACCCCTTTATAGTGGAAAATGGGGGTGCTATTTTCATACCCCAAGGCTATTTCCCCTTTGGTTTTGATTATGATAAAGCCCGGGGTGGATATCAGATAATCGAGCTGGGTAGTCCTTACCGTGACATCAGGCGGATTTTGGAACAACTTAGAGCTGAGCTTGGCATCAATTTTAGGGGTTTCGGTGATATGAGTGCCCAAGAGGTAGCCAAAGACGCTGGCTTAGACCTGGGGGCAGCGCAGAGAGCCAAGGAGAGGGAATACGATGAGACGGTTAAGCCCCTAGAAAATCCTGAGGAGATGGGTAGAGTATTGAAGGCGATAAAGAAGGCAGGCCTCAATTATACCCATGGTGGGCGCTACTACGGTGTAATGGGGGCTAACGATAAAGGCAGGGCTGTCACCATTCTTGCCGATTTATTCCGTAAAAAGCTGGGTCAGGTAGAGGCAGTGGGTATCGGTGATAGCCCTAACGATTTGCCCATGCTGGCAGCGGTAGATACTCCCATCTTGGTACAGAAGCCCGGAGGGCGGTGGGAGGAAATAGACCTACCCCGTCTGAAGCGGATTGAGGGGGTTGGTCCGGAGGGGTGGAGCCGGGCTATAAAGGGGCTAATTGACCGTACCGATAAAGACAAGTGACGATGGATGGCATACTGAATATCAATAAACCTTGTGGTGAGACCTCTTTCAGCGTGGTGGCTAGGGTGAGGTGGCTGAGTGGGGAGCGATGTGTGGGACACGCTGGCACCCTCGACCCTGAAGCCACCGGCGTTTTACCTGTCTGCCTTGGTAGGGGGACACGTGTTATTGAGTTTTTGACAGAGGCTACCAAGGCTTATCGGGCTCAGATTGAATTGGGCGTGGCTACAGATACCTACGATGCCAGTGGCAAGGTCACCCAGAGGGGAGACCCATCCGGGGTCGGCCGGGAACAATTGAAGTCAACACTTGCTTCCTTTTGTGGTTTGATCCAGCAGACTCCTCCAATGTATAGTGCCGTGAAGTATGGTGGTAAGCGACTTTATCAATTGGCGCGAGCTGGCATCGAGGTGGAAAGGAAAAGCAGGTCGACCAGAATCTATGGTTTAGAGCTTGTAGATTGGCAGTCGCCTGTGGTCACTATAGAGGTGGTATGTGGCAAGGGTACCTACATCCGTTCACTAGCTCATGATTTAGGGCAAGCCCTGGGTTGTGGAGCTAATTTAAAGAGCCTGGTCCGTTTGAGATATGGTGTTTTTGATATTGAGGATGCTGTTTCACTGCCCCAGCTTGAGGACGCCTTTCGTTACGGATATTGGCAGCGCTATATTTACCCTATAGATATCGTGCTGTTGCAGTGGGCAGCTATGATTGTCACTGATGAGACCGGGCGGTTGATAAGGAATGGGCGTCCCTTCGTTTTAGGGAACTATGGCAGTAGCAGGGAAACCGCTTGTCCCAAACAACCTCCCATAACTCTCCCTTCTCTCGAAAGCCGTTGCCGTGTTTATACCCTTGATGGCTGCTTCTTAGGAGTGCTACGCTTCAATCCAGAGAGGGGACAGTGGCAACCTGAAAAAGTTTTTTTGTAGCTGGCCTATAGGTAGGCCTGATTTTGGTAGCGATATCTTAAAAGCCTTGACAGCTTACATAGCTTACATATAATAGAGATAGGGCCCAGTCGCTGGGTAGAGAAGGAGGTAGAAAGAAATGCAGGCGTATTGTTTTAAGTGCAGGAAGAAAGTAGAGATGAAGAACGCAGAGCGAGTTACTTTGAAGAATGGGAGACCAGCCAATAAGGGAATTTGCCCTAACTGTGGAACGAAAGTATTCAGGATTGGTCGGGGTTAAAAGCAGCCGATTTCTTTGAGGATGGTGTGGTGGTTGTGGCAGTGATTTAGTTTGCTTTGTTAAATTGGGTAACTTTTTGGGGTTAGGAAGGAGAAAGCAGGATTTTGACTAAAATAAATGTAGCTGTAATAGGAGTAGGGAACTGTGCCTCATCCCTGATTCAGGGTATTTCCTACTATAAAGAGGCAAAGGAGAATGATTTGGTGCCCGGCCTCATGCATGTCAACCTGGGCGGTTATCATATAAGCGATATCAATTTTGTCGCTGCCTTTGATATTGATAAGAACAAGGTGGGCAAGGACCTGGCTGAGGCAATCTTTACTTCCCCTAATAACACTTTTAAATTTACTGAGGTGCCGGCTACAGGGGTTAAAATTCAGCGCGGCATGACTCACGATGGTTTAGGCAAGTATCTATCTCAAAAGATAATGAGGGCGCCTGGCTCCACAGCAGATGTCGTTAAAATCCTTAAGGAAACCAAAACTGACGTGGTGCTTAATTACTTGCCGGTGGGTAGTGAGGAAGCAACTAAATGGTATATAGAGCAGGTGCTGGTGGCTGGCTGCGGCTTTGTCAACTGTATCCCAGTTTTTATCGCTCGAGAGAAGTATTGGCAGAGGCGCTTTGAGGAAAAGGGTCTGCCAGTTATTGGCGATGATGTAAAATCTCAGGTTGGCGCCACCATTGTGCATCGTGTTCTTACCAGGCTGTTTAGAGACCGTGGTGTTAAGATGGAGCGGACCTATCAGTTGAATTTTGGTGGTAACACCGACTTCTTAAATATGTTAGAGCGGGAACGTCTGGAGTCTAAGAAGATATCTAAGACCACCGCAGTTACCTCACAGCTGGATTATAAGCTTGACCCTGATGATATTCATGTTGGTCCCAGTGATTATGTTCCCTGGCTTAAGGACCGTAAGTTTTGTCATATTAGAATGGAAGGGCGAGCCTTTGGTGATGTTCCCCTAAATCTGGAGCTGAAACTCGAGGTGTGGGATAGCCCGAACTCAGCCGGGGTGGTTATCGATGCTATAAGGTGCTGTAAGCTTGCCTTGGACCGTGGATTGAAGGGGGCACTGATAGCTCCCTCTGCTTACTTTATGAAATCGCCGCCGGTTCAATATACCGATGATGAAGCTCGTCGGATGGTAGAAGAGTTCATCATTGGTGCTCCGGCAACTGGAAAGAAACGCCGTTCTTCTCGGTGATATCTTGAGTAAATCAGTGGAGGGTTAGACGGCTATATCAATGAAGATAGCGTTAGTCTGTCCTTATGACTTTGCTTATCCTGGTGGCGTAGCCAATCACATTTGCTCACTGGATAGTCACTTAACCCAGATGGGTCACGAGGTGAAGGTCATTGCCCCTGCTTCTAAAGAGATTACTCTCTTTGGTGATAGGTTTATCGGCATAGGTAGACCGTTTCCCCTTCCTACTAGCGGTTCTATTGCCCGCGTGGCAATATCATTCAGATTGAGACCGAATGTAAAGGATGTACTTGAGGAAGAGAAATTTGATATTATCCACCTTCACGAGCCGTTTATGCCTTCGTTATGTCCCAGTGTGCTCCGTTTTTCATGCACGGCGAATGTAGGAACCTTTCATGCCTTTGAGGGTAGTCCAGGATATAGCCTTCTTAAGCCCCTTAGCACTTTCCTGTTGAGTAGGTTGTTCCCCAGGCTCGATGGTAAAATCGCAGTGTCTCAGCCAGCCATGCAATTTGTTAGCAAGTACTTCCCTGGGTCCTATGAGATTATCCCCAACGGGGTGGATACGGAGCATTTTTCTCCCGATGTATCGCCCATAGATGAATTCTGTGATGGGAAATTGAATATCCTCTTTGTTGGTCGCCTGGAGAAACGAAAAGGAGCGGAATATCTGCTTAAGGCTTATAAACGGGTTAAACGGGAAATTCCCAATTCGCGGCTTATTATAGTTGGTCCTGGCACCCACCTGCGGGCTAAGTATGAGAAAGAGGTTGAGGAGAGCGGATTAAGGGATGTCGTTTTTGTTGGCTATGCCAGCTATAAAGATTTACCCCGGTATTATAAGACAGCCGATGTTTTCTGTGCGCCAGCTACTGGTTGGGAAAGCTTTGGCATTATTTTGCTTGAGGCTATGTCTGTGGGGACGCCCATTGTTGCCTCAAATATAGCAGGCTATGCCAGCCTAATAACCCATGGGGTTGAGGGGCTTTTAGTGCCACCGAAAGATGTGAGGAGTTTAGCACAAGCTCTAATATCTGTTCTGAGTGACGAGTCACTTCGGCGGCAGCTGGGAGCCAATGGGATAGTTAGGGCAGCAGAGTATGATTGGAAACACGTCTCTCGGCAAGTGCTGGGTTGTTATATTAAAGTGCGTAGTGAGTTTACAAAGCGAGAAGTACGGCGAGAAGAAGTTTCCTTAATTCCCCCGAAGATCAAGGAAATATTGAATAGAGTGTCTACCCAGAGAAGCAGGATTTAATGACGGAATTGCCCCGACTGCGTAAGTCCACCTCCTCTCGCCTTACCGAGCCCATAGTGCGGTTCTTAGTTAAGACACATATAACCCCCAATACCTTAACCTGGTTGGGCTTCTCTATTGCTCTTGTTGCTGCTGTCGTTATCGCTACCGGGCACCCTTTCATTGCCGGCTTTATAGTGCTTGCTGCCGGTTTTTTTGATATGCTGGATGGGGCACTGGCGCGCCATATCGGTCGGGTTACCCCTTTTGGTGCTGTCCTTGATTCCACACTTGACCGCGTCTCTGAGGCGGTGCTGCTTTTAGGTGTTCTAATCTTCTATTTGCTCTCTGGAAATCGGCCCACCTTGGGGATACTATTTGTCTGTCTCGCTTTAATCGCTTCGCCGTTGGTGAGCTATCTCAGGGCTAAGGGAGAGGCACTGGGTATAGAGTGTGGGGTGGGACTATTTACTCGCCCTGAGAGGGTAATTGCCCTGGCAATAGGGCTTTTGGCCAGTCGGGTTATTGATTACGCTTTAATTATTGCCTTGGCTGTTATAGTGGTATTTAGCTTTGTCACCGCCGGTCAGAGGTTACTTTATTTAAAAAGGCAAACAAAGACCAAGTAGCTCTCAGTTGCCTTTATCTATAGTGCTAAATATGGTATAAAAGTGGGGGAAAATAATGCCGGCTATTGCTATAATCGGAGCTCAGTGGGGGGATGAGGGGAAGGGCAAGATAGTTGACCTCCTTGCTGAAAAAGCGGGGGTGGTGGTACGTTTTTCCGGCGGTGATAATGCCGGGCATACCGTGGTGAATCCTCAGGGTGAGTTCAGGTTGCACCTTATCCCTTCCGGTATCTTTTATCCTCAGGTTGTTCCCATTATCGGTAACGGGGTGGTGATTAATCCCGAGGTGCTAATTGCTGAGATAGACCAGCTTAATCAGCGAGGTGTGGATACTAGCAGGCTGTTTATCAGTGACCGGGCTCACTTGATTATGCCTTATCATGTCCTCCTTGATGGTCTGGAGGAGGAATTGCGGGGTGGAAAGGCGATAGGGACAACGCGTAAAGGTATAGGTCCTGCCTATGCAGACAAAACAGCTAGGCTGGGTATTAGAATCGGCGACCTTTTAGATAAGGGAGCATTCCTGGAGCGACTTCGCTTTATACTTGAGTACAAGAACATTATTTTGACCAAAATTTATGAGGCTAGCCCGCTGTCATTGGACGAGATATATAGTGAATATTGCCAATATGGAGAGCGCCTGGCTCCTCATATTCGGGAGGCGACAGCGATGGTGGAGGAGGCGCTGGGCAGGAATGAGCTGGTGATATTAGAGGGAGCCCAGGGGACCTTACTTGACCTTGATTTTGGCACTTATCCTTATACCACCTCATCCTCACCACTGGCGGGGGGAGGCTGTGTCGGTGCTGGCTTAGGTCCCACTGGGATTAATCGTATTCTTGGTGTGTTTAAGGCTTACTGCACCAGGGTTGGTGGTGGCCCGATGCCTACAGAGCTGAAGGATGAAATCGGTGATTTAATCCGGGAGCAGGCTCATGAGTATGGCACTACTACCGGCCGCCCTCGCCGTTGTGGCTGGTTTGATGCTGTTGTTGCTCGTTTTAGCACCCGGGTTAATGGCTTTACCGGGGCAGCGCTTACCCGCCTTGATGTCCTTGGTGTCCTTCCCCGTTTGAAGATATGTGTAGGCTATAAACTGGATGGAGAAACTATTGATTATTTCCCGGGTAATATAGCCGCTTTAGAAAGGTGTCAGCCTATCTATGAAGAGCTACCCGGTTGGCAATGTCCTATCAGCCATATCCGAGACTATGAACAGTTGCCTGTTGAAGCTCAAAAATATGTCTCTAGATTGGAAGAGCTTAGTGCCTGCCCGGTCAATATCATCTCGGTAGGGCCAGAGCGAGGGCAAACCATTCACAAAGCACCCATCTTTTAGCATGCTTGATAGCTATTAAGATGGGCTTTCCTCTTATATCGGCAGGTCAATCTTGTATTTCTTCAGGGTGTCCTTGATGACGGCGGCTGATTTTTCATTGGGCTCAACGAGAGGCAGTCGTGGCTTGCCTACATTGAAGCCGATATGGTTAAGGGCGTATTTAAGGGGAACAGGGTTGGAGACAATAAATATGGCGTTAATCAGAGGGAGAAGGCGATGGTGTATGTTGGCTGCCTCGTCTATCTTGCCGTCGATGAAGGCGTCAATCATTTTCTTTATCTGGCTACCAACAAGGTGTGAAGCGACACTGATGACCCCATAGCCACCCAGGGTTAGGATGGGCAGGGTATCACCATCATTCCCGCTCCAGATCAGAAAATCCTCTCTGGTGTTACTGATAATCTTGGAGATTGCATCCAGATTACCGCTGGCTTCCTTTACCCCAATAATATTATCAATGTGGCTTAGTTTGATAGCGGTGTCGGCGGATAGGCTGACCACGGTGCGAGACGGCACATTATAAAGGATGCAGGGCAGGCTGGTCTCTTGAGCAATAGCCTTGAAGTGCTGGTATAAACCATCTTGACTAGGTTTGTTATAGTAGGGGACTACTAAAAGGCAGGCATCAACCCCAATCCGCTCCGCCTCTTTGGTTGCCTCTATGGCTTCCGCAGTGCTATTGCTGCCGGTGTAGGCTATTACCGTCCCCTTTTCACCTGCTGCTGATTTTACCTCAGTGAATAGGCGAAACTCCTCTTCCCAGGTGATGGTGGGGGACTCTCCAGTGGTGGCGGCGACTACCACCCCATCACTCCCCGAGTCAAGCAGGGCTGAGGTTAGCTTCTTTGCCTGCTCATAGTCAATCTCCCCTTCTTTATTGAAGGGGGTTATCATTGCTGTTAACAATCGCCCTAGTTCTTTCATTTGCAGCCTCCCTGGGGTGTACCCATTCTCTTTTAATCATCTCCTCAGCAATCTGGACGGTATTTAGAGCAGCTCCCTTGCGTAGATTATCGGCAACAATCCACATAACTAAACCATTGGGGTGGGAGGTATCTACCCGAATACGTCCCACAAGAACCTCATCAGTGCCAGTTGATGACCACGGCTGGGGATAAAGGCTGATAACAGGCTCATCTACTACCTTAACCCCCGGAGCTTGGGCGAGAATGCGTCGTGCCTCATCAGGGGACATAGGCTGGGAGAATTCTAGATTAACCGCCATGCTATGCCCGGTGTATACCGGCACTCGGGCACAAGTTGCCGAAATAGCTATATCATCGGCATGCATTATTTTCTTTGTTTCTTCCACCATCTTCCACTCTTCTTTGGTATAGCCGTTG
>DAOWAU010000113.1 GCA_030634425.1 Dehalococcoidia bacterium | reverse complement strand
ACCTCTTCCTTCTCTTGTTCAGTGTAAACCCAGCGCTCAACCTTGCTTGCTTTAATCCGGTACAGGGGTGGTTGGGCAATGAACAGGTGCTTGTGGTTAATCAGGTCCACCATATGGCGGAAGAAGAAGGTCAGCAACAGGGAGCGGATGTGGGAGCCATCAACATCAGCGTCAGTCATAATGATAACCCGATGATAACGGAGCTTGGATAGGTCGAATTCATCGTCTATGCCCGTTCCCAGAGCAGTAATGAGGGTACGGATTTCTGTGTGAGCGAGCATCTTGTCCAGGCGTGCCTTTTCCACATTGAGGATTTTGCCCCGCAGGGGCAGGATAGCCTGGAAGCGGCGGTTCCTTCCCTGCTTGGCTGAGCCACCGGCTGAATCTCCCTCCACTAGGTATAGCTCACGGTAACTCGGGTTTTTCTCTGAGCAATCAGCCAGTTTTCCGGGGAGGGTGGCTGTATCCAGACTGCTCTTTCTGACAATTAAATCGCGAGCCTTCCGGGCTGCTTCTCTGGCCCTGGCAGTGGTGAGGCACTTATCTATAATCCTTTTGGCATCATCGGGGTGTTCCTCAAGGTAGAGGGCTAGACCTTCGCCGACCGCGCTCTCCACCACGCTTTTAACCTCAGGGTTGCCCAACTTGCCTTTAGTCTGTCCTTCAAACTGTGGTTCGGTGAGCTTGACACTGATAACGGCGGTAAGCCCTTCTCTGACATCATCGCCTATCAGGTTGGGGTCACCCTCTTTGAGAAGCTTGTTCTTGCGGGAATAGTCATTAAGTACCCGGGTTAGTGCTGAGCGGAAGCCGGTAAGGTGAGTACCTCCGTCCACAGTATTAACACAGTTAGCGAAGCTAAGAGTGGACTCAGCAAAGCCATCGTTATACTGAAGGGCGGCCTCAACTATGGTGCTATTCACCGTTTTGGTGGTATAGACGGGTTGGCGGTGGCGGACCTCACGGTTGCGGTTAAGATGACGGACGAAGCTAGTAATTCCACCCTCGAAGTAGAAGGTCTTCTCGTCCTCGGGGTCTTTCCTTTCATCTCTGATAGTTATTTCCAGCCCCTTATTTAAGTAGGCCATTTCTCGTATTCGCTGGCTCAGGGTATTAAAATCATAGCCGACCTTGCTGAATATCTCCTCATCGGCGAGGAAGGTGATGATGGTGCCGGTATCACTGGCTTCACCAATAGGTGCCACCTTTTCTTGGGGTATGCCTTTTTTATACTCCTGCTGGTAGAGCTTGCCATCGCGCTTGACATTCACACTGAGCCGTGAGCAGAGGGCATTTACTACTGAAGCCCCCACCCCGTGTAACCCTCCTGATACCTGGTAGGTCTTGCCGCCGAATTTTGCCCCAGCGTGTAGGGTGGTCATTACCGTCTCCAGGGCGGAAATCTTGGTGGTGGGGTGAATGTCTACAGGAATGCCACGCCCATTATCCTCTACCCTGACCGAGTTATCTTGTTGAATAATGACCGTAATTTTGTCGCAGCAGCCAGCCATGGCTTCGTCAATGCTGTTATAGATAATTTCGCAGACTAGATGGTGTAGGCCGCGCTGGTCAGTGCTGCCCACATACATACCCGGCCGTCGGCGCACCGCCTCGCGCCCGCCCAGTACCTGGATATCCTTGGCAGTATACTCGTTATTCGTTTGCTTAGTCTTTTGTTTCATAGTTACCTGTCTAGTTACTTATTACCGCTGTTGTCAGTGAGAAAAGAGAGAGGCAAAGGTGGGACGTTGAAAAAGAGATGGAAGGATAAAGGGGGCTAACAGATCAGGGGTAATTGCTAAAGATAGTAAAGCGTGCATTTATATTATTATAGCACAATTTAGCTGTAAAGTGAAGCTGTGGGCTGGTTACTGTAAATGTTTTTCCAGCTCTTTAAGGGGGACGGTTTTTTGCTCGGAGGTGGTCATATCCCGCAATATCACCGTGCCATCTTTTACCTCTTGCTCACCGATGATAACCGCATACTTGGCATCAAGGTTATTTGCCTGTCGCAGCTGAGCCTTCAGGCTCCTCTCGCCTACCGCTTCTACGACTCCGATGCCGTTCTGTCTCAGTGTCGCTGCCAGCTTTATTGCCTCTTCCTTGGCTTCATCACCGATATAGGCAAGGAAAACCTGTGGTCGGGGCAGGGTGGGGATGGGGACCCCCTGCTTCTTCAGGTTGAGAATCATCCGCTCTATACCGGCAGCGAAGCCAATGGCTGGGGTGGGCTTACCCCCCAGTTCCTCAATCAGGTCATCGTATCGTCCGCCGCCGCCGAGAGTACTCTGGGCGCCTTCTCCCTCGGGCTGAATCTCAAATACTGTCCGGGTATAGTAGTCCAGCCCCCGAACCAGGCAATGGTTCAGTTCAAAGGGAAGTCCAAGTAGCCCCAGGTATCTCTTTAGCCGGCTGAAGTGGTCATCACATTGGGGGCAGAGGTAGTCAGTGCTTCTCGGCGCAGAGGCGGCTATTTGACGGCACAGGGGCTTTTTACAATCAAGGAGGCGCAGCGGGTTTCTCTTTAGCCTGGTTTTGCAGTCTGGACATAGGTCGTCAGTATGGTCGGCACAATAATCCTTCAGGGCGGCCAGATATCCCGGTCGGCATTGTTTACAGCCGATGCCATTTATGATTAGTGATAGGCGGCCAAGGTTCAGGGAGGAAAAGAATTGCCATCCCATATTGATGACCTCGGCATCAAGGGCAGGGTCGTCCTCCCCGATGGCCTCGTAGCCGAACTGATAGTGTTGCCGGTATCTTCCTGCCTGGGGTCTTTCATATCTAAAGATGGAGGCAAAATAATACAGCTTTACCGGCTGGGGCAAATTATGCATCCCATGTTCTAAGTAGGCACGGCACACCGGCGCCGTGCCCTCTGGTCTCAGGGTTATTTTGTTCCCTCCTTTATCCTCAAAGGTATACATTTCCTTTTCGACAATATCTGTGCCTTCCCCAATACTGCGGGAGAAAAGGCTGGTGTCCTCAAAGGCGGGAGGGTCAAGTCGCTCATAGCCCTAGAGCTGGCAGATATCGACCACCTTTTGCTCTATGT
>DAOWAU010000074.1 GCA_030634425.1 Dehalococcoidia bacterium | reverse complement strand
TCTCACCACTTTCCTCCCTTCTCCCAGGTTAGCTATCGCCTCAAGGTAGTCTTCCATGCTGGCGGTCTGCTCTCTTTGCGCTTCTTGCTTAACCATTACCCTGCTCTCATAATTGTTAGACATGTCTAACAATTATAATGTTATTCATTTTTGCTGTCAACATTCTTACGTTTTATACAGATTTATGAGGCTCATCTCAAATCATCACTTTGCCGAATAGATGCTGAACACATCTAAGAACACAGACGAGAAACTTATCACAAGCGGAAATAAATTTGGGAAGGTGGCATAATTATATAAATCGGATCAAAATGAAAGCACTAGCTCTTTAGGGGGTAAATACATGCGATTAAAAGATGAAGTAGCTATCATTACTGGAGGTGGGAGAGGTATCGGCCGGGCTATCTCAATGGCCTTTTCTTCTGAGGGAGCGATAGTTGTAATAGCCGCTCGGACCCTCTCTAGGTTAGATGAGACCGTTCAAAAAATCAAATCAGGGGGAGGTAGGGTAAAAGCCATACAAACCGACGTTTCTGATGAAAAGCAAGTGCAGCAGCTGGTAGCCGAAACTCTCAATGAGTATGGTAAAGTCGATATATTGGTTAATAATAGCGGCATCGGTGGACCTACTGTTAATGTCGTTGACCTGAGACTGCAGGATTGGAACCAGGTACTGGCAGTTAATTTAACCGGGAGCATGCTGTGTGCCAGGGAGGTGCTTAAATACATGATTCCACACAAAAAGGGCAATATTATAAACATGGGTAGCGATGGCGGAAGATTTGGATATCCTATGAGAAGTCCTTACTGTGTTTCTAAGTGGGGGATCATTGGATTGACGGAAACCCTAGCTATCGAGTTGGGACAATATAATATTCGTGTTAATTGCATCAGCCCTGCTGCAGTTAGGGGCGAACGTCTTACTAATGTGGTAATGGGCAGGTCCGAGGCTACAGGCGTTCCTTATGAGGAGTTAATGAGCAAGATCACTGTAAACTATTCTCTGCAGAGACCGACTGAAGAAGCTGAGGTAGCTGCTGCCGCAGTGTTCTTGGCTTCAGACGAATCCAGTGGGCTCACCGGGCATACGCTTGTTGTCAATTGTGGTCACCATATAGGTCAATAAATAACATACAGACATATCATAAAACAGAAAGGAGCTTGACATGAGTTCAATACAACAGGATTTATCCGTATTTAACAAATTTAAATTTGAGAGGCAACCCGCCGGTGTTAAGTTCTTACCTACCAAACCGGATGGAATTAGAAGGTCGGATAAGATTCTAGATTTTTGTGAGATGCTCGTAGAAACGCAAAATGGCAGCACCTTTTATGTATCAAAGGGAAACTTCACGTGCGTAGGGCCGCTGATATTGGGTATGGTGGATAGTGACCCGGTTTTCGAGAGCGGACGAGTAGGACCTAAGTTAGAAATCTTTAAGGACGCGCATGCCAACAGAGGAATCTATCAGTTCATTCCGAAATTGGCTAAGGATACCGCTAATTATGTCGTTTTCTCTCCTTTAGACAAACTGTCATTCGAGCCAGACGTATTAATTGTAACCGCCAACCCAGGTCAAGCAGAAATCATACTGAGGGCAAACAGCTATGCGACGGGGAATATGTGGTCTGCTAAGGGGACACCAGTTGCGGCTTGCGCCTGGCTATACATCTACCCATATGTAAGTGGCGAATTGAATTTCATGATGCCCAGTTTTAGTTTCGGCATGAGGTCAAGAAGGCTATTTCCCGAAGGTCTGCTGCTTATTTCTATCCCCCGGGATTTGCTTCCCAGTATAGTGAAAAATTTGCAGGACATGAATTGGGTCCCACATTCTTACACCATAGGTAGGGAGGGACATAAGAAAAAAGTTCAGGAAATCGTGGAAGCCCTGAGGCAGGAAACTGCTATCTAACTACCAGGCTAAGGTATTTGAACATAAAAGACGAAGTAAATTAGAAGCAGGCAGACCTGTCACTGACATTAGAGGGCAAAGTGGCTATCATAGCAAGACTAAGAAAGGATTGGGAAAGGAGTAATCATGGATTAGAGCGTCTACTAACTGAAGAAATCAACTAATCGAAGCACACAGCTTGTTAAGGAAATTTGCGCTCGAAGGAGGGATAAGTGATGAATCAGACCAGTCAGTGGTACAAGTTACAATACCCGGAGTGTTTTGTTAATGAAGAGCAACGGATGCTACAGCAGATGTTCGCTGATTTTACCGACAAGGAGATTATGCCGATTCGCGACAAGATTGATGATGATATTACGCATGAAAAGATAATCACTCCTATCCTGAAGAAATTACAAGTAGACCTTGGTTCCCAGAAAAGCATGATACCAGAGGAGTATGGTGGTACTGCGGAGAAGGGTACCGTGGTTGGCGCTGCTCTGAAGCAGGAGCAGCTAGGGCGCGGCGACTATGGCATAAGTATGCACAGTGCCTGCACTGACTGGGGCTGGCAACCGGCCTTTACAGCCTATATCGGCCCCTTTTCTCCGAAGGCAAAGGCATGGGCGAGAGCAGTGCTTGATGACTTTGCCCCGAAGTTCACAGGCAAAGAGTTAGCTGTTGCCTGCATGAACTTCAGTGAAGTTGAATCGGCTGTTGATATTGAGAATACCCTGAACGAGGCCAGAACGGTAGGGGTGAGAGCTAAACTTGAAGGTGACCAATGGGTAGTAAATGGAAATAAGTTTTGGGCATCTAATAGTGGCATAGCTGACCTCAACTGCGTGGTCTGTAACATGGACCCGCGTATGGGCACAGATGGCCTTGCACTGATCTATGTTCCCGAACCCTGGCCTGGGGTTTCCCATGGCAAATTCGAGGTCAAATGCGGTATGCAATCTGACCGAAATACCTCTACCTATTTTGATGATGTCCGGGTACCCAAGGAGTGGGGACTTCAAGGACCTGAAGCCTGGGCTATATTTCAAGAAATCTTGGCTGCTCCTATGGCTATGAACTCGGGGCATGCCACGGGTATTCTACAGGGTGCTTTTAATGTCCTTGTTGACTACACGGGACAGAGGGTGGTAGGCGGGAAACCAATTAATCAGCACCTTTCATCGGCTGTCATATTGGGCGAGATGGCTTCAGTAATAACTGTGGCCAGGGCTGCCTTTTTGGAACTGGCCTATCAGTTTGACCACCGGGAGATTTATGGTCCCTGGGATTCGATAAGTATGGCAGCTAAAGCACATGCAGTGCATGTATTTATTACCAGGAAAACATCAGAGCTAATCCTGAGAGGGATGGAGCTCATGGGTTCCTTTGGTTATGTCCGTGAAAACAACTACGAGAAGTACTATCGTGATTCTGCGGAAGCGAAAATAGTTCTAGGTGGCGTGCAGTATGGTTTATTTACCGTATGCAGACAATTTTATGACTTGGACTACTCTTCGTTTGGGCCAGGCAAGCTTCAAAAGCCAGCTTAACTCCACTCCTGTCTCTTTAAGTCGGGGCCATAATGCAGGTCACTACCGGCCTAGTGAGGAATCATTCATGCAACTGCGGGGACACTATACCGATCACGTATTACATCCCCAAAATACCACTGGTATTTGAGGTCAATGGCGTTCCCACCAGTCAGGGTAGATCTGCATCAATATCGGAGACGGGTCACAAAGAGGCCCAAGATGCATAATAGGGTAGCCAGCTCCCCGATCCTTAAGCGCCTTAAGCCCTTCGACGGCTTTTGTCATCATTCCCGGTGGCAGCGCCATAACCATCTCATCGTCAGTAACGGCGCCAAAAGCCCTCTCTCCCATGCAGGGAATAGCCAGGGCAGGTTTACCGCTGGTATAACACTGAGCCAATCCATCGGCACAAGCACCTTCACCGATGAAGAAAAATTGGAAGCGTTCGTAGTCTTTGAACTGGAGCCCGTTCATCAGCAGCATCATCTGTGCCGGATTACCGTAGATTAGGATAACATCGGGGTGAAATTTGCCGGAAGCTAGCGGAGCGAGCACAACGGCCTCTCCGGGTGGAACCAGCGGATATTCCGCCATCTGTTTTCTGGCTTCTTCCACGTTGGCAAACCAGCTAGTGGCGAAGGCATTTGCCTCCCAGGCGACCTCCTTTTCGGTAGTCGGTGCCAGACCGTTGATTCGAGCGCAACGCTCACTGAAGTTTTTTCTGGTAGCAGCTACCGTCAAGCCCATGGTTCGAACCATCGCCGGTACCTGGCAAAAAGAAGCCCGGCGGTCAAGCCTCATTACGTCAGGTATTTTATCCAGCTCATCTAATTTCTCCAGCCTCTT
>DAOWAU010000023.1 GCA_030634425.1 Dehalococcoidia bacterium | reverse complement strand
GCTGTATATTTATGTTTTATTGCCTGTTGGGCCAATACTGAGATGAGTTCTTTTACATCTTGAATAAGTCTCTCGCTAGCCTCAACCAGTTGCAAGCTGAGAGCGGTATCTATTACATCAGAAGAAGTAAGACCAAGATGAATGAAGCGTGATTCATCACCCAGGCTCTCTGATACAGCGCCAAGGAAGGCAGTCATATCGTGATGGGTTTCTTTGAGAATCTCTCCCATGCGCTTAAGGTTAACACGAGCCATCTTTATCTTGGGCACATCCTCTCTGGGAATGACATCTAATTCAGCCCATGCCTCACAGACAGCAATCTCTACCTCAAGCCACTTGGCAAACTTGCTCTCGTCCGACCACACCCTTTTCATTTTGGGTCTAGTATATCGCTCAATCATTTCTTGCTTCCTTGCAGGTCCCTTCTATACTTTTCATAGGCCTTTCTTATCTCGCCATGCTTCAAGCCTAAAATTTCGGCAGCCAGATAGGCGGCATTTTTAGCCCCAGCGGTGCCGACAGCCATGCAGGCTACAGGTACTCCCGCTGGCATCTGGGCTACGGAGTAGAGGGCATCAATACCCTTTAATTCACTACTAGCCAAGGGTACACCGATAACAGGTAGCGTAGTCCAGCTAGCCAGAACCCCGGCGAGATGGGCTGCCCCACCGGCAGCAGCGATTATAACTTCAATCCCTCGTTTTTGGGCAGACAACCCATACTCTCTCACTCTCTCTGGAGTGCGATGGGCTGAGAGCACGGAGAACTCATAATCAATACCAAGCCTCCGTAATATCTCCGCCGCTGGCCGCACCGCTTCATCATCTGATTTACTACCCATAACTACAGCAACTAATGGCATATCTACCTCACCTCCTTTATTCTCTTTCCCCCTTCAATTATACCCCTTTTGTCCTTGCCTTTATCTCAGCAATATCCTTCCGATAATGACACCCCTCAAAGTGAATTCGGGTGATGTTATTATAAACCTTCTCTCTGGCTTCGGCGATGGTTCCGCCGGTGGCAACCACAGTAAGCACCCGTCCCCCATTAGTCAATACCTTTCCTGCCAAGACCTTGGTTCCGGCATGAAATACCACGATGTCTTTATCTAGATTATCTAACCCGCTAATGGGGAAGCCCGTTTTATAACTGCCGGGGTATCCCGCTGATGCCATTACCACCCCAACGCAGGCATCATCGCTCCACTCTATATCCATCCGGTCAAGGCTACCTCCGATTATTGCCAGGATAATATCCACCAGGTCGGTTTTGAGCAGCGGCAGGGTAACCTGAGCCTCTGGGTCACCAAACCGGGCATTAAACTCCAGCGCCTTTGGGCTATCATTGGTAATCATTAGACCACCGTAAAGGACGCCCTGATAAGGTCTTTCCTCCTGAGCCATAGCCTTCACTGCTGGTTCGAGAATAGTCTCCTTTATTGTTTCCGACAGCGCCGAGGTAAGAAAGTGAGGTGGACTGTAACTACCCATGCCGCCGGTATTGGGACCCCGGTCTCCATCAAATACTGGCTTATAATCGCAAGCTGAGACCATAGGGACAACAGTCTTGCCATCGGCAAAGGCAAAACAACTCATCTCCTCTCCGCATAGGCATTCCTCGACGAGCACCTTATCACCAGCGGTGCCAAAGGCTTTGGCTTCCATAATGTTGCCCAGCGCATCCAGGGCTTGCGATATGGAATCGGCTACAATTACCCCCTTGCCCGCAGCTAGCCCATCTGCCTTAACTACCATAGGCGGTGTCTGCTGCTGGATATACTCTTTTGCCTCGCTATAACCAGAAAAGCTGGCGCTGTTGGCACAGGGGATACCGTATTTTAGCATCAGTTCCTTGGCAAATACCTTGCTCGATTCAATTTCGGTAGCCGATTTAGTGGGGCCAAAGATAGGAATGTCCATACTTTGAAAGCGGTCAACAATGCCATCGGCCAGAGGCGCCTCCGGTCCGACAATGATAAGCTCGATGCCCTGTTCTCGGGCTGTTTTAGCCAGCGACTCTATATCGGCAGGTTCGATATCCAGATTATGGCCAAGCTGAGCGGTGCCGGCATTACCCGGGGCGACGTAAATCTCCTTCACCTTGGGACTCTGGGCTAGCTTCCAGACCAAGGTGTGTTCCCTAGCCCCACCACCAACAACCAGTATTTTCAGAGTTTGCCCTCCTTTCCCTATTCTTACTATTCCCACTCTATAGTTGAAGGAGGTTTGGAGGTTATATCGTAGACCACCCGGTTTACCCCGGGGACTTCGTTGACGATGCGACTAGAAATCCGAGCCATCAGGTCATAGGGGAGGCGTGCCCAGTCAGCGGTCATGGCATCCTCGCTGGTGACGGCACGGACAGAAACCAGATAGCCGTAGGTTCTATAGTCCCCCATTACCCCTACGCTTTTAACATCGGTGAGTATGGCAAAGCTCTGCCATAGCTGGCGATATAGCTGTGCCTTCTTAATCTCGTTCATCACAATCCAGTCGGCACTACGCAGTATCTCCAGCTTCTCTTTGGTTACCTCGCCGATGATGCGTATAGCCAAGCCCGGACCAGGGAAGGGCTGTCGCCAAACCATCTCCTCAGGGAGACCTAGCTCTAGCCCTACCTGGCGCACCTCATCCTTAAACAGGTTTCGCAGCGGCTCAATCAGGCTAAGCGTCATCTTGGCGGGCAGACCTCCAACATTGTGATGGGTCTTAATTTTAGCTGAGGCTTTGCCTGATAAGGCACTCTCAATAACGTCAGGGTAGAGGGTTCCCTGAGCCAAAAAATCAACCTTGCCTATCTTCTTTGCTTCCCTCTCAAACACCTTGATGAATTCCTCGCCAATAACCTTGCGCTTCTTTTCAGGGTCTGTTACCCCTTTTAGTCGCTTGAGGAATCTTTCGCTGGCATCAACATAGTTAATATTCATGCCCAGATTAAGGCGGAAGACGTTAAAGGTTCTCTCCACCTCCTCACGACGCAGGAGTCCATTATTTACAAAGATACAGGTAAGTTGATTGCCAACAGCCCGGTGGATAAGGGTAGCCACTACTGCCGAATCAACCCCTCCTGAGAGAGCATTGATGACCTTGCCTTCACCCACCTGCGTCTTGATGTTGTCCAAGCTATCATTGATGAAATTGCCCATTGTCCAGTTTCCCTGGCAGCCACAGACTCGATAGGCGAAATTCCTCAGGATAGTCTTCCCATGAGGGGTGTGGACTACCTCAGGATGAAACTGGAGACCAAATATTCCCTTATCGTTGCCCATAACAGCAAAGGGTGAATTTTCTGTATAGGCTAAGGGACTAAACCCGGGGGGCATTTCTTCAATTTTGTCAGCATGGCTCATCCATACCGGGGAGGGGGAGGGTAAATCAGCAAATAGCGGTGAATCCAGCTCACTTATATGAAGCATGGCATGACCGTACTCACGCTTGGCGGCTGGAGCAACCTGCCCTCCCAGCTGCTTGCTAATGACTTGCATTCCATAGCATATGCCCAATACTGGCAGATTGCTTTCATAGACGTAGGGCGGTGCTAAAGGTGCGCTTGGTTCATAAGCGCTAGCAGGCCCTCCGGAGAGGATGAAGCCCTTGGGATTTAATGGGGCCATCTTCTCCCAGGGAGTATCATAAGGCACCAACTCACAGTATACCTGGCATTCACGTATTCGCCGGGCGATAAGCAGACTGTATTGTGAGCCAAAATCAATAACAACTATGGCTTCGCGCTCAGCCCCAGGTATAGCCTCCTTTGCCGCCAAGGGCTGCTCCCCACCCAGCTCCTTAGCGATCTCCAAATAGGTGGAGACTTCAATATCGCCGCTGGTGGTTACACGGTGGCTATCGTTTGGGGTTTGCTTTGGCTTATCTTTGTCCATCCCTATGCCAAAGATTACCATTGTGATATACTGTCGTCAAGATAAAAAACACCCCCAGCAGGTAGTCAGGGCAATGTTAGACAAACTGCCCCCGGATATTCAAGAGCAGGTCGAGGAGGGTATCTCTATTCTTAAGAGGGGAGGTATAATTGCCTTCCCTACTGATACTGTTTATGGGCTGGGGGCTTGCGCCAGCAATCATCAGGCAGTGGAGCGGATTTACGCCGTAAAGGGACGGCCACAGAATATAGCGCTTCCCCTGCTTCTAGCCAATACTTCACAGATAGGAGAAGTTGCCGGGACTGTGCCAGAGGTCGCTTGGCTTTTAGTTCGTCACTTCCTGCCCGGTGCCTTGACCCTAGTTTTACCCAAGGCTGACTCGCTCCCTGATATTGTCACCGGTGGAGGCATGACTATAGCCATTCGCATTCCGGCTCATCCCATACCTACTGCCCTGGCTGATGGTCTGGGGGCACCTATTATAGGAACCAGTGCTAATCTGAGCGGCAAGCCAAGTGCATTAACCGCTGACGAGGTCTGTTCACAATTTGGTGATAGAATAGATTTAGTTATTGATGGTGGATGCCCGGGTGGCAGGGAATCTACCATAGTTGATGTAACCGGGGAAACACCTGTCATCTTGAGGGAGGGTGCCATAGCAGGGAAAGAACTCAAGCAGGTGTGCAACAGCATCGTCTTTAAGAAAGGGGATTAAGCATGCGTATCGCCATTGGCTGCGACCACAGAGGACTGAACTTCAAGCAACCTATTATCAAGCTAATTGCTGAGATGGGGCATACCTATGAGGACTTTGGCTGTTATACCGCTGAGTCAGTAGACTACCCTGATATTGCTAAAAAGGTGGCTGAAGCGATAGCTAATGGCTCTTTTGAGCGAGGTATTTTGATATGCAGCACTGGCATTGGTATGAGCATTGCCGCTAACAAGGTTAAAGGGATCAGGGCTGCCCTCTGTCACAACGCCTTCAGCGCTCGTCGTGCTCGTCAGCATAATGACGCCAATATTCTTTGTTTGGGGGCAGAGCTGGAACAAAATATAATTCCGGCAATCATTGAGGCTTTTCTTAATACTAAGTTTGAGGGCGGAAGACACTCACGCAGGCTGGATAAGATAAAAGCCATGGAAGGCTAGTTACACGTGAGTTACCTTGACAATAAATTAGTATTATGTTATGTTTTGTCAATGGGGTTAGTATTTTAGAGTTTAGTCCGTCCCTCTAGGGACGGTTTTTGATTATTAAGAGAAGAAGAGGCAGAAGTATGAAAAGCGATGTGGTTAAACGGGGCGTGGAGCGGGCTCCACACCGCTCTTTGCTGCGCGCTGTGGGCTGGACGAGTGCAGAAATAGATAAGCCTCTTATAGGCATTGTCAATAGTTTCAGTGAGATCGTTCCTGGTCATATCCATCTGCGGGATATTGCTGAAGCAGTGAAAGCAGGGGTGCGTAGTGAAGGGGGTGTTCCCTTTGAGTTTAACACCATTGCTGTATGTGACGGCATTGCCATGAACCACCCAGGTATGAAATATAGTCTGCCCAGTCGGGAACTAATAGCTGACTCAGTGGAGATAGTAGCTGAGGCTCACGGTTTTGATGCCTTAGTCTTTATCCCCAACTGTGACAAGATAGTCCCTGGAATGCTTATGGCAGCGGCAAGATTGAATCTACCGTCTATTTTCGTTAGCGGTGGCCCTATGCTGGCAGGGCGTTTGGCTAGCAGCAGTGGAATTGAGAAGGTTGATCTCAATACTGTCTTTGAGGCGGTGGGCAAGGTAACTAAAGGAGAAATGGGGCAAGAGGAGTTGGCGCGGTTGGAGGAGGTTGCCTGCCCCGGCTGTGGTAGCTGTGCTGGAATGTTTACCGCTAATACTATGAATTGTTTAACCGAAGCCTTGGGAATGGGGTTACCAGGTAATGGCACCATTCCGGCGATTGATGCTGGGCGGATACAGCTAGCCCAAGAGGCAGGGCAGCAGATTATGAAACTGCTGGCTGGCGATATTCACCCTCGGGACATTATAAATAAGGACTCCATTCATAATGCCTTTATCGTTGATATGGCATTAGGCGGCAGCACTAATTCAGTCTTGCACCTGATGGCTATAGCTCAGGAGGCAGGGATGGATTTCCCTCTGGCGATGTTAAATGAGATAGGTAAGCGCACTCCTACCCTGTGTAAGTTGAGACCAGCCGGTGATTATCATGTTGAGGATTTAGACAGGGCCGGTGGCATAGCCGCTGTGATGAAAGAACTAGAGGGATTACTAAATCTAAAGTCGATGACGGTATCAGGAAAGTCGGTAGGCGAGGTTATTGCCGATAGCCAGGTTAAGGATAAAGAGGTTATCCACTCCATTGCCAATGCTTACTCAGCCGCAGGAGGCCTTGCCATCCTCTTTGGCAACCTGGCACCTGATGGTGCCGTGGTGAAGAGAGCAGCAGTGGTTCCTGAAATGATGGTTCACCAAGGCCTAGCCAGGGTATTTGACTCTGAGGAGGAAGCTATAGCAGCCATTATGGGTGACAAGATAAAATCGGGTGATGTAGTAGTTATTCGCTACGAGGGACCTAAGGGAGGGCCGGGAATGAGGGAAATGCTCACTCCTACCTCCATGCTGAGTGGTATGGGTATGGATAAAGAGGTAGCCCTGATAACTGATGGACGCTTTTCTGGAGCAACTCGTGGCGCTGCCATTGGTCACGTCTCCCCTGAGGCAGCTAGTCGGGGGCCTATTGCTGCTTTAGCCGATGGAGATATAATTAAGATAGACATCCCCGGTTTTAAGCTTGATGTTGAGCTCAGTGACAAAGAGATGTCTGAGCGCTTGGCTCGGTTAGCTGAGTTTGAACCTAAGGTAGAAACAGGCTATCTCAGGCGCTACGCTGAGAGGGTATCATCAGCTAGTACCGGAGCGATATTTCGTAACTAAGGGAGCCTATTATGAAAATGTCTGGCGCCCAGATTTTGTGTGAGAGCCTGGTGAAGGAAGGGGTAGAGGTTATTTTCGGTTTCCCCGGCGGAGCCGTATTACCCATATATGATGCTTTACCTCAATATCCCCAACTCCGTCATATTCTGGTGCGCCATGAGCAAGGGGCGGCTCATGCTGCTGATGGCTATGCCAGGGCTACGGGAAAGGTGGGAGTATGTATGGCTACCTCAGGTCCCGGGGCTACCAACCTGGTAACTGGCATTGCCAATGCTTGCCTTGACTCATCATCAATGGTAGCCATAACCGGTCAGGTAGCCAGGCCCTTTATCGGTAAGGACGCTTTTCAGGAGGTAGATATTACCGGTATCACCCTCCCTATTACCAAGCATAACTACCTCATTCTTGATGCCGGTTTGATGGCTAAAACAGTTAAGGAGGCTTTTTGCCTGGCTCAGACTGGCCGGCCGGGGCCAGTACTTATTGATATCCCGCGAGATGTTCAAATGGAGCAAGCGGAATTTCATTATCCCAGGCAACTGGACTTACCCGGTTATAAGCCTACGCTTGAGGGACACCCGGCACAAATTAAAAAGGCAGCCAAGCTAATAAATGAAGTACAGCACCCTGTTATTCTTGCCGGTAGGGGAATAATCATATCCGGGGCATATGCTGAACTGAAACAGCTGGCAGAGACGGCTCAGATACCGGTGGTGACTACCTTGCTGGGCGTTAGTTGCTTCCCGGAGAGTCATGCCCTTAGCTTTGGGATGGTAGGTATGCACGGCATGGCTTACGCTAATATGGCACTGCATAATACTGACTTGATTATTGCTATCGGGATGAGGTTTGATGACAGGGTTACCAGTAAAATAAGTGAATTTGCCCCCCATGCCCATATTATCCATATTGATATTGACCCAGCCGAGATCGGTAAGAATGTACGGGTCGATGTACCTATCGTCGGTGACGTGAAGCGGGTGTTAAAGGCATTAAATAAGCTGATTGCCTCCACCGAGCATACTGATTGGCTTCGGCAGGTTGAGGATTGGCGAAAGGAGCATCCATCAATAGAAATCAGAGATAGTACCAGTCTTCTACCCCAGTATGTGGTTAGCAAGATACATGAGGTAACCAAGGGTGAGGCTATTATTGTTACCGGCGTTGGCCAGAACCAGATGTGGGCAGCTCAACATTACTGCTATGATAAACCGAATACTTTAATCTCATCGGGTGGTCTGGGGACTATGGGCTTTGGTCTACCAGCAGCTATGGGAGTTAAGGTAGGCCGCCCTGATAGCCCTGTTTGGCTAATTGACGGTGATGGTAGCTTTCAGATGACGATACAGGAGCTAGCCACCATAGTTCAAGATAATATTGCGGTTAAGATGGCAATCCTAAACAATGGCTATCTGGGGATGGTCAGACAATGGCAGGAATTGTTCTATGAGAAGCGATATGTAGCCACACCCCTATCTTGCCCCGACTTTGTTAAAATTGCTGAAGGATATTGTCTGCCAGGGTTGAGGGTTAAGCGGAGAGAAGAAGTGGTTCCAGCCATTAAGCAAGCTATGGAGCATGATGGTTCTTTCCTGATAGATTTTATGGTGGAGCCAGAGGAGAATGTTTATCCCATGGTGCCGCCCGGAGCGACTTTAGTCGAAATTATAGAGGCACCTAAGAAAGTAGAGAAGGCTATCTCCGATTCTGCTAAGCTTCCGGTGAGTAATATCTAAGCCTTTAAGGGAGGTGTAACCATGGCCACGACAAAGCATACCCTAGTTGCCATAGTAGAGGATAAGCCAGGGGTACTCAATCAAATGGCAAGCCTTTTTAGAAGGCGTGGCTTCAATATTGAAAGTATTGCCGTGGGGCATTGTGAACTGCCTCATCTATCGCGCATGACCATTGTTGTTGGTGGGACAACCACAATGGTGGAACAGGTTAGAAAACAG
>DAOWAU010000090.1 GCA_030634425.1 Dehalococcoidia bacterium | reverse complement strand
CGAGGCACGGGAAGGGGCGTTCAAGCTTGTGGAGGGTGATCCCGGGCTTGCCCATCGGACCTACAACCTCCTCAGAGAGTTGTTCGGAGGCGGTCAGGGGCATTGGGATGAATTTGTGGACGTGGCATGAGCTTCTTGTAAACACCGATCCCTGTCAATAGTGCAAGGCCTGCTGCAAAGAAGAGTGCCCGAAAGCCTGCCCATTCCCCGATGTAGCCCAGTGTAATAGAGCCGACAAAGGCCCCGGTATCGATCCCGCCTGTGAAGATACCAGTGATCTTTCCACGTATATCGCTGGGCTGGTTGCGTATGGCAAGGGAATTCAGGCATGGGAAGAGGAATCCGTGTCCGCAGCCAGACATAAAGCCCGACAGGGCCAGTACCGTGTTTCCTCCCAGGAATACCAAGAAGAGAAGGCCTCCCCCGGTCAGGATCAGGGCATAGGGGATGATTCGGTCTTCCCCAATCCTATCCGCAAGCCTCCCTCCGAAAAGCCTTGTTAGGACCGCAGCTGAAGAATAGAAGATGAAGTAGAGGGAAATGAATGCGAGGTTCTGCTCCTTTGCAAAGAGAGAGACAAAGCCACCAGAGGCTGACAGACCGAACCCAAACAGAAGGGCGAGCAAGGCCACGGTCAGAATCCTTCTGTTCATGAGGACCGAGAAAAAGGACCGAGATGATTTATGGGAGACATGGACATGGGACTCAGGGAGAGGAAGGTGGAGTAGCAGGCCAAGAGTCGCTATCCCTGTGGCGGCAACAAAGAAGATGGAAAAGCCAAATTCCTTTATTATTATCTCAGCAATGACAGGTCCGATGGCCATTCCAGTGAGCCCGGTGATCCCGAACATGCCGAGCCCCTCATTTAGTCGTTCCTCAGGGACGATGTCAGCGATGTAGGTGAAAGCTGCCGTAAAACAGATGGCCAATCCTACACCATGTAAAATCCGGACAAGTATGAGGGGAAGGTAGAACTGGGACAGGTCCCCTCGAAATAGGAGATAGATAAGTGGAAGGATGCTCATGATAATGCATCCAATGGTGTAGCTTCTCTTCCGCCCGATCCGATCGATCATACCAGAGATCCAGGGACGACACAGGACAGCGGAGAGTGCCAAGACACCCATAATAATGCCTATGTCTGACTTGGAGCCTCCATGATTTGTAATGAAGAGAGGAAAGAGGAAGAAGGTAGCAAAACTTGAAACGGTAAAAAGGTTGGCAAAGGCCATAGTGATAAATGACCGGCTGTATAGCATGTAAACCCTTCTTGCGAGCCTTCAGTGTTTTCTGATTGATCCTTAGGCTCAATTCCTGTACACTTAAGATTGATATTGATTGACAGAAGTCCCTTTTTGGTCAAGGGAATGTAGAGGAGCAAGGCTTGGATGTCAAGCAAGAAAGCGTTTCAACATACAAGGAAGAGGGAGGAGAGCAGCGATGGCGTTAAAAGGTTCCACTACCGTCTCCTGTGATATACTGGTTATCGGTGGAGGGGGTGCTGGGCTCAGAGCGGCGATCGAAGCCAGAGAGATGGGTGTGGATGTGATTGTTGCTTCCAAATCTCGCGTGGGATACGGGAATAACACATTCATGTCGAAAGGCACCTTTGCTGCGGCTACAGGATGGCAGAATCCTCGGGATAACCCGGAGGTCCATCTCAGGGACACCGTAATTGGAGGCCGATTCATAAACGATCAGAAGCTGGTGGCAGCAATGACACAGGAGGTGGGAGCCCAGATATCCTTCTTAGAGAAATGCGGTGTCAAATTTCTCAAGCGAGAAGGCAAGATCATGGTCACTCATACCCCGGGGCATAGCTACCCCAGGCATGTCCGGGGAGAACATCAGGAAGGAAGAGACTTTACCCTCCCCTTAAGAGAATATGCCCGGAAAATTGGAGTTCGGTTCGCCGAGAGGGTACTTATTACCAGGATTTTTGCCTCCAAGGACCGGATTGCTGCAGCCACTGGAGTTGCCCAGGATGGAAGGTTTCTGGTTTTTGTAGCCAATTGCTTGCTACTGGCTACCGGGGGCTTTGCTCAGGTTTATCTGCATACCAACAATGCCGCCGGGATGACCGGGGATGGCCAGGCCCTGGCATTTGAGCTCGGCGTACCTCTCAAGGATATTGAATTCGTTCAGTTCTATCCCACAGCCATGGGTAAGCTGGGTAGCCGGATTCTTCTCTATGAGGCCTTTGTTTTGAGGGCCGGTGCTAAGTTCAAGAATTCTGAGGGCGATGACATCATAGCCAGATACGGCCTGAGCGACCCAATGGTCATGACCAGGGATCGGCTTACCCGGGCGATCATGCAGGAGATCCTTGAGGGACGGGATGTGTCGGGTGGAGTAATCATGGACCTTGGCACGGCGCAAGAGAAGCAGCTAGGGCAACTGCGTCACCTGCTCCCTGCTGTGATGCCACCGGGCAAGAAGGAGTTCATAGTCTCTCCCACGGCTCATTTCTGCATGGGTGGCATCATGATAGACGAAAATGCCGAGACGCCGGTCCCCGGCCTGTTTGCTGCAGGTGAGGTATGCGCCGGGGCACACGGTGCCAACCGGCTTGGCGGTAATGCACTTTCTGAGGTGTTCGCTATGGGAGGCATTGCCGGAAGAAAGGCGGCGCTGAAAGCAAGGGAAGTCGGCCGGCCACAATCCCCTGAAAAGGAGATAGACGCCGAAAAGGTCCGGCTTGAATCTCTGCTATCCAAAGGGGACCGGCACCCTAAAGAGCTGCGCCGCTCGATTAAGGAGACGATGTGGCATAGAGCAGGGATCATCCGCAAAGCAAGGGACTTAGAAGAGGCTTTGGGACAAATCGAAGAGCTTAAATCATTTGTCCCCAAACTTCAGATAAAGGATGTCAGGGGGTTAGTGAAATCACTGGAGTTGCAGAATATGCTGATTTTAACTGAAATGGTCTGCCGGGCGGCACTCTTAAGGACGGAGAGTCGAGGCGCGCATTACCGCAGTGACTATCCCGAGGAGGATAGTGCCAACTGGCTTAAGAATATCGTCATACGCAAGCAGGACTCCGGGATGAGACTGGAGACAGTGCCGGTGTCCATGGACATGGTTAGCCCTTAGTGGGCCGGTTAAAGATTTTTCGTAACATTTTAGCTCTTTGAAATTAACTGGTGAATGAGCATGGAGATGTCTTTTTTTACCATGCCCCTGGCCCAGACCTGATTTACAGGCTTAATATGCTGATCCGAGCCTGAAGATCACTGCATATTCTGTGGTCTTATTTTACCATATCGCACCAGGGCGGGCCTCACAAAGACGAGTCGGTAGGCCGCTTCAAACTGGCGCACACGGACAAAGACCTTAGAAGACAATGACGAGTTGCTCGTGCACATGGTTTGAAGCGGCACGCTGAGTCCCCCTGTTAGAGGGCATGATGTAAAAAAAGACATCCCCATGCTCATGCGTCTCACCAATGATACCTATGTGGCCTTTAATAAAGGCCAGGGGGAGTTTTCAAAGAGCTAAAATGTTACGATCGGATAAGGCATCATACCTTCTTACATATGGACTGCTTTTTAATTAAAATTCAATAAAATAGTAACAAAACTTTATCTCTTTT
>DAOWAU010000057.1 GCA_030634425.1 Dehalococcoidia bacterium | reverse complement strand
CGTTAAGGGAATAGGGTATAGGAACGCAGGAGTTTGCGTAGCTGTTCAACAGATGATTAATCCCAGAACGGCGGGGGTGATGTTTACGCTGGATCCGGTCAGTGGGGAGGAAGATAAAATCTTCATTGAGGGGAATTGGGGGCTTGGCGAATCATTGGTATCAGGTTCTGTGACACCGGATAGGATTTTATTGAAAAAAGGGCCTCTCGAAGTAATAAGAGTAGATGTATCTGTAAAAGAAGTTAGTACCGTGATCAATCCTGATGGTGGAATTGTGCAAAGGAAAGCCGAGGATAAAGAAAAGAATAAGCCTTGTTTGAATGAGATTGAAGCAATATACTTAGGCAAGCTGGCAAAAAAAATTGAAAATCACTATGGGACTCCACAGGACATTGAATGGGCTATCTCAAAAGGACAACAATTCCCCGATAGTATATTCATACTTCAAACAAGAAATGAGACAGTCTGGTCACAAAAAAAGAGTAAAAAAGAGACTACGAAATCTGAATCAGAGGCAGTGAGTCAAATAACAAGTGCTTTGAGAGCCGGCTGGGGATTGTAAGTAAATGGAAAGAGAAGACTTGCTTGAGAAAATTTACCAAAGTGCTTATAAAAACGAAGGGAAACACGGAAACTGTTCCCAGTCTCTTTTAGCCGCAATAAATGAACATCTGGGTTTGATAGACGACCGCCTTTTCAAGGCTTCCCACGGATTAACCGGCGGAATAGCCGTAACGACAGAAGGCACATGTGGCGCGCTTGCTGCTGGAATTATGCTTATCGGGACTAAGTTGGGTCGCAATAAAGAGAATTACTACAATGCAACTCCTGGATCCTTCAACCAATACAAGCCATCCAAGAGACTTCTAAAACGATTCAAGGATGAGTACGGAACTTGTATTTGTAATGAAGTCCATAAAAAAATCTTTGGCCGCCGCTATGATCTTTGGGACGAAAAGGAGTTTAAAGACTTTGAGAAGGCTGGTGCTCACACCACTAAATGTCCCGAGGTTGTTGCTAATACAGCACGTTGGACTATCGAGATCCTCCTTGAAGAATTTGGGGAAGAAATCCAAAAGCCTAACATGTCAAACAAACTTATTAAAGTCAAGCCGGGGCATACAAGGAAAACATTAAACTGCTCGGATAGTTTGATGATGTGTGAGATCCATATGGACAGAGGCGTAGTCGTTGAGAAACACTCTCATCATTCTGAGCAGATAGGCTATGTTGTGCGCGGAAAAGCTTTAATGATTGTGGATGGAAAATCTAAAATATATGAAGAAGGGCAAGGCTATTTTGTCCCCAGCCAAAGTGAGCATTCGGTAGAAGGCATAGAGGACACCATCACCATTGACGTATTTTATCCACCAATGGCTGAATTTAAGTAAACGATAGACCTGCTTACTCCGCTTCAGCAGGAGTTTTTACAAAATTATTAGGGAATTCGGTGGCTAAAGGCTCCAAACAGATAGTTACATGGCATTCCCAAATACATGCTAACAAATAGCTGGGCTACCTTTCGAGCCTTACTAGGTTCAGTTGTAGCTGGGCCTAAACACAGTCGTCTTAGATAACTTTTGGAGGTTTAATGTCCAAGATTCATGAATATCAGGCGAAGAGATTGCTAAGGGAATGTGGCATTGCCATACCCAAAGGTGATGTTGCCGTCGTGCCTGAGGAGGCGCGTAGGATAGCCAAAAGCTTAGGGAAACCGGTGGCGATCAAGGCGCAGGTTGGCGTCACTGGCCGCTTCGAAGCCGGCGGCATAAAGTTTGCGAACAAGGCTGACGAAGCAGAAAAGGTCGCTCAAGAATTGCTCGGTACAGTGGTCAAAGGGCTGAAAGTGGAGAAGGTTCTGGTGGAGGAAAAGTTACCTATTAAAGACGAATTCTATGCCAGTGTAATTGTAAACGATTCTTGGAAGGTTAAAGGGCCGGTTTTAATGTTCAGCACTAAAGGTGGCACCGGGATAGAGGAAATTGCCGCTCAGTTTCCTGAGAAGGTAATAAGTATGAACGTTGATGTTCTTAAGGGTTTAACAATTGAGCAAACGAGAGGCTTGCTCTCAAAGCTTAGTGTTTCATCACCTTTATTAGAGCCGCTGAGTAAGATAGTCCATGGGCTATATGAGGTATTTAGAAAATACAGTGCCCGCAGCGTTGAGGCGAACCCTATAGTCTTGACCGAGGACGGTAAGGTTTACGCTGCCGATTGCCATATAGTAATCGATGAAGCTTCAGTATTTAAGCACCCGGAGCTTGAGATAGATTATCCCCGTGATATTGGTCGGGCGCCTACCGAACTTGAGCAACTCGCCTGGGAGATAGAGAAGAAAGATTACCGTGGGGTAGGCTACTTTGTTCAGATGACTCGGGAGTTCAGACCGGGAGAGGGCGTGGTTGGATTCCATGGCATTGGTGGGGGTGGAGCTATGCTTGGTGCTGATGCCTTAATACGACATGGAGTTAAGCTAGCCAACTACGCCGACACCAGTGGTAATCCAACCGCAGCTAAGGTATATCGTGTAGTTAAGCTTATCTTTTCCCAGCCCAATATCGATGGCTATGTTTTAATGGGGGCTTGTATCGCTAATCAGGAGCAATGGCACCATGCCCATGCCTTGGTTAGGGCTCTACGAGAAGAATTAGTAAGCAGGCCAAACTTCCCGGTAATAATCTTAATAGCCGGAAATAAGGAGACAGAGTCCTTGGAAATACTGAGTGAGGGACTCAGGGGTCTCCCTGCCAAGGTGGAGATATATGGGCGTGACTATGTCTACAATGTTGATTACATTGCCGAGCGTATGAAGAAGCTGATAGAGGAGTACAGAAGCAATTAGGAGGGACAAAATTGGTATGGCGGTTTATGAATTTCCTTTTGCCACAGGTAAGGTTATCGTTGATTATGAACAGTGTAAAGACTGTGAGAGTTACGACTGTGTTAAGGCGTGTAGCCTTTTTGGCAGGGCGATACTACGAGTTGAAGATGGTAAACCCATATTAGTTAGTGAGGGCGCTAATAAACGCTGCATTGAAGACCTAACGTGCGAGCTTTACTGCCAGTCCTATGGTAATAAAGGCCTGCAAATTGTCCTTGACACGTTTGGGCTAGAGGAATATAAACATAAAGTTGGGCTGAGCTAGTATAGAGGTATGATGGAAACATGGCTATACTCATAGATGTAAATACTACGGTGTTAGTTCAGGGAATAACTGGCAGGGAAGGAAGTGCCAGGACAAGATTTATGCTTGGTTACGGCACCAAGATACCGGGTGGGGTAACCCCGGGGCGGGGAGGCAACGAGGTCTGGGGAGTCCCCGTGTTTAATAGTGTGAAAGAGGCTACTAGAGAATTCGGTCCCATAGATGCCAGTGTGACCTTTGTGCCCGGCCCGCAGGTTAAGGAAGCAGCTATAGAAGCCATAGAGTCAGGGATAAGATTCATAGTGGTTCCTGCCGAACGGGTGCCATTACATGATAGCCTGGAGATGATTGCACTGGCTCGTCGGGAAGGAGCTCGCATACTTGGTCCAGGTTCCCTTGGTCTCCTCAGTTCAGGAAAGGCAGCCATGGGTTGGCTTGGTGGAGCTGAGGAGTTTGCTCGGGAAATCTTTAAGCCCGGGTCGGTTGGAGTGATGTCGCGGAGTGGAGGGCAGACAAGTACCGTGGTTTGGAGTTTGATGAAGGCTGGAATCGGAACGACGACCGCGTTGCATGTTGGCTCAGAGCCAATTGTCGGTTCGAGCTTTGCCGAGATACTCCCCCTGTTTGAGGATGATAAGGACACTAAAGCTGTAGTTCTATTCGGCGAGATAGGCACAGTAGCCGAAGAGGAGGCGGCTGAAGTCATAAAGGAGGGTCGATTTACTAAACCCCTTGTGGCGTACATAGCCGGTAGGGGTCTACCGGCTGGCATGAGATTTTCCCACGCCAGCGCTATAATTGAAGCGGGTAGAGGGACAGCCGAAAGCAAGATTAGAGCCTTGGAAGAAGCTGGGGCACATGTCGTAGAACATCCTCAAGATATAGCAGCTAGTTTGGTGAGAATCTTAAAGGGGGGTGCGCCATAGTTTTGAGGTCTATGCTCTTCGTCCCCGGGAATAGCATGCGGATGATTGCTAAGGCAGCTACCCTACCGGCAGATGCCATTATACTTGACTTAGAAGATGCCGTACCCTTACCTGACAAAGCAACAGCAAGAATCATGATTAGGGACTCTATCAAAGATGTTAAACTTGGAGGAAGTTATGTATTTGTACGGGTGAATGCCCTTACCACTAATTTGACGGCTGAGGACTTAAAGTTTGTTGCCGTTGAGGGTTTAGATGGCTTAATGCTGGCAAAGAGTGAGACTAAGTCTGACATAGTAGAGTTAGACAGTATGCTTGAGGAGACTGAGAAAGGTGGGGGATTAGAGCCGCGAAGTTTAAAGGTAGTACCATTAATCGAGTCGGCCAAGGGTGTAATTAATGCTTATGAAATCGCCTCGGCAAGTGAGCGCATAATTGCCGTTGCTTTCGGAGCTGGGGATTATTATAGGGATCTGGGACGAGGTGCCTCCTTTTCCCCAGAGCAGACTGAACTCCTATATGCCCGCTCTCGGATAGTAAATTGTAGCGTTGCGGCTGGGGTTCAAGCCATAGACACAGTATTCTTTGGGCTTTTGACTGACAGAGAGGGCTTTATGAAGGAGACGATGCTGGCTTTACAGCTAGGGTTTAAAGGCAAGCTGCTTATCCATCCAACGCAAATAGAGCCAGTGAACAAAGCGTTCTCACCATTGCCGGATGAGGCTGAATATGCGAGAAGAGTGGTTGAAGCTTTTGAGGAAGCTCAAGCCAGAGGGCTAGGAGCAATATCCTTCGAAGGTAAAATGATAGATTATATGAACTACAAGCAGGCCAAGGATCTGGTACGCCTAGTAGAGTTCATTGCTGAGGAGGAGAAGGAAGACGAGAGCCCCCTCCTATAAGTCTATAACTTGCCTAAGTATGTCGCCATTGCCCAAATGCTAGGGGCCAACATGCAGGGTCTCTCTTTTCAAGAGGCGGCAGGAAAAGGAGTAGAGGCGTTTAAGGCTCTGGCTGAAGATATTACTATTCCCCTCCGTCTACGGGGCTTGGGAGTACCTAAAGAAGCTTTAGAAGAGCTGGCTGTAGCTAGTATGGATGTGACTCGGCTCCTAGCAAATAACCCGAAGAAACTTACCCTGGATG
>DAOWAU010000027.1 GCA_030634425.1 Dehalococcoidia bacterium | reverse complement strand
GATAAACTTTAGCGAAGTGAAAATGTAATCACCTTACTGAACTAGATGGCCCCGTGGTGTAGCGGACTAACATGCCACCCTGTCACGGTGGAGATCACCGGTTCAAATCCGGTCGGGGTCGCTTACCAATCCTCCCTTAGAACCTTTAGTAGTTCAAAGAATCGGTAAAACCATGGGCAAATACTATCCTTATAGTTATCTACATTAAAATGTCAATAGCGTAGTACCCATGGCCACTTAAGGTTATACTTCCCCCTTCAGGATTTCGTTTTCCTAGATAAGGCGTACGCCATTTTGCGCTTGTCAAGTATGAGATGGCGAGATAAAGTGAAAGCAGAAGGGATAGATGAAAAAGCAAATGGTATGAGTAATCGATAGAGAGCCAGCTTTCCTAAGAAAAACAGCCATGGCATCTTTATTGACTTTTCATACCATATGAGCTAAATTATATAGCGCAATCCCTAGTTAACAGGCCTTAGTTAAAGCTGAGTCTTCCCCTCAAAAATCTCAGCTTTAATTATGCCAAAATGAAGATTCCGATGAAGATCGCAATTAGCGGCAAGGGCGGAGTAGGAAAGACTGTGTTAGCCTCTTTCCTATCCAAGATATTTGCTGAGTCTGGTTACTCCGTTCTCGCCATAGATGCTGACCCTGATGCCAATCTGGCGGCCACTCTCGGTTTTCCCCATGCTGACAGGATAACCCCCATCTCGGAGATGAGCGCTCTTATTGAAGAAAGGACCGGGGCACGACCCGGTCAAGCCACATCCCTCTTCAAATTAAGTCCTAAGGTTGATGACATACCAGAAAATTATTCCCAAGAATATAAGGGCATAAAACTAATGGTGATGGGGCGGATTAAACAGGGCGGAGCCGGTTGCTATTGCCCTGAAAATGCTTTGCTGAAAGCCTTGACCACTCACCTACTCCTGTCCAGGAACGAGGTAGTCATTTTGGATATGGAGGCGGGGATAGAGCATCTGGGACGAGCAACAGCCAAGGCGGTAGATAAACTACTCATAGTAGTAGAACCAAGCAGAAGAAGCATTGAAACTGCCCTGAAAATCGATAAATTGGTCAATGACATCGGCTTACAAAATATTGCTGTAGTAGGAAACAGGATTCGAAGCCAATCAGAGAAGGAGTTCCTAATTTCCAGCCTGCCAGGCTTTGAATTCATCGGCTTTATGCCCTATGACCAAGCATTGATAGATGCCGACCTAGCCAATCTTCCCCTCCTTGACTCCAGCCAGAAGATTGCCAACGAGGTAAGGAATATCTATCAAGCTTTATTACATAGTGCAAAGGCACCAAGTACAATAAGCTAAAAGGAAGCCACACGGGGAATTCCCCAAAAATTGGAAGGAGGCTGTTATGGCTTACGACGCAGTAAAAATGAAGGACTGGCAGATTTCAGAAGCTGCCGAGGAGAACATGCCTACTCCTGATGAGTGGCGTGACAAACTGGGCTTGAAAAAAGATGAGGTCATTCCTTACGGGAGACTATGCAGGCTCGATTTTTTGAAGATCATCGACCGCCTCAAGGACAAGCCCGATGGAAAGTACATCGAGGTGACCGCGATAACCCCCACCCCATTGGGTGAGGGCAAAAGCACCACTGCCTGCGGTCTTATGGAAGGCATGGGCAAGCGGGGATGGAATGTTGGCGGTGCTCTCCGTCAGCCTTCAGGTGGCCCCACCATGAACATCAAGGGAACCGCTGCCGGCGGCGGCAATGCTCTGCTCATCCCCCTAACCGAGTTCTCTATGGGACTCACCGGTGACATCAACGATATCATGAACGCCCATAACCTGGCTATGGTCGCCCTTACCTCCAGGATGCAGCACGAGCGCAACTACGATGATGAACAGCTGGCTCGGCTCACCAAGATGCCCCGCCTCAATGTTGACCCCACCAAAGTGGAGATGGGCTGGATTATGGACTTCTGCGCCCAGAGCCTGCGCAATATCGTCATTGGTCTCGGCGGCCGCATGGACGGCTTTACCATGCAGTCCAAGTTCGGTATCGCCGTAAGCTCAGAGCTAATGGCTATGTTGTCCATCGTTACAGATTTAGCTGACCTGCGAAAAAGAATGGACGAGGTCACTGTGGCCTACGATAAGAAGGGCAAGACTATCACTACCGGTGATTTAGGGGTAGGCGGTGCCATGACCGCCTGGATGCGCAACACCATCAACCCCACCCTGTGCTGCACAGTAGAGTATCAGCCCTGTATGGTTCATGCCGGACCATTTGCTAACATCGCCGTGGGTCAGTCATCCATCATCGCCGACCGCGTCGGCCTGAAGATGTTTGATTACCATGTCACCGAGAGCGGCTTCGCCGCCGACATCGGCTTCGAGAAGTTCTGGAACGTAAAGTGCCGCTACAGCGGTCTCAAACCGCATGTTTCAGTGCTCACCTCCACTATCCGGGCGCTGAAGATGCATGGCGGCGGACCTAAGGTAGTAGCCGGTCTACCACTGCCTGAGTCCTACACTAAAGAAGACCTGGGGCTTTTAGAAAAGGGCTTAGCCAATATGGTGCACCTCATCGGTGTCATCAGGAAGTCCGGTATCAACCCGGTGGTATGTGTCAACTGCTTCCATACAGATACCAAAGCGGAGATTGCCATGGTGAAAAAAGCTGCCGAGGAAGCTGGGGCGCGCTGTGCCGTATCTACACACTGGGCTGACGGTGGCGATGGTGCCCTGGAGCTGGCTGATGTCGTCAAGGAAGCCTGCGAAGACAAGTCCGATTTCAAATTCCTCTATCCCATGGAAATGAAACTGCGGGAACGAGTGGAGAATATCGCCAAAGTGGTCTACGGTGCCGATGGTGTGACCTGGGCTGCTGACGCTGAGGCTAAGGCTAAAAAGTGTGAGTCCGATGCTAAATTTGATGAATACGCCACCATGATGGTGAAGACTCACTTGAGTCTTACCCATGACCCGAAGCTAAAGGGCGTACCCAAAGGGTGGACTCTGCCCATCCGCGACGTGCTAATCTACTCTGGCGCCAAATTCCTCTGCCCCTGCGCCGGAGCCATCAGCCTGATGCCGGGAACTTCTTCTAATCCTGCGTTCAGAAAAGTCGACGTGGATGTGAGCACAGGAAAGGTTATGGGGCTGTTTTAATCATTCCTCAGTGGCGCCTGAGGATAAGGGGGTTAGATGAGGAGGAAGCCACTAAACAAAAAGGTAAAGGTTCACTTTGAACCCGATAATGTGGATATTATCGTGGAGCAAGGTGCCAATCTCCTGGAAGCGGCAATAGATGCCGGGGTGCATATTAGTGCTTCCTGCGGGGGTGCTGGCATCTGCGGCACCTGTAAGATGTTGATTAAACAGGGGGAGGTGGAAAGCACCAGGACAGAAAAGATTTCCGAAGCAGAGTATGAGCAGGGTATTAGGCAAGCCTGCCAAAGCCGCGCCATTACCGATCTGGTTGTTGATATTCCGGCGGAATCAAGACTGGAGACAGCCGTCCTTGACCGGGAAAGGGCAGGCGGCTTTCAACCATCACAGGTTCTAGCTACTGGCTGGAGATTCCACCCCCCTCTGAGCAAGCTCTTTGTTGAGCTTCCACCACCAACTTTAGAGGATAATATCAGTGACCTGTCTCGGCTGCTCAGAGGTTTAAAAAAGCAGTATAAGCTCGATAATGTTTCGGTAGATTTTGGCGTAGTAAAGAAACTGGCCGATGTCCTGCGAGATGGTGATTGGAAGGTTACCGTTACCACCCTGGTGCCCGGAGCCAGCACCCAAACCAAAGGAAGACAAAGACAGACGCTGATAAATATCGAGCCGGGAGATACCCGAAAGAGACACTTCTCCCTGGCTTTTGATATCGGCACCACTGGTGTCCGAGGGCAACTACTGGATCTAAATCGGGGGAAGGTCCAGGCTGAGGGGCTCAATTACAACGGGCAGATCAGCTACGGCGAGGATGTTATCTCTCGCATAGCCTACTCCCAGAAACCGAACGGGTTAAAAAGATTACAGCGGGCAGTGGTGGCTACCATTAATGGGATTATCGGTAAGCTATTGGCTGAGTCCGAGGTCAAGGTAGAGGATGTTGCTCATATCATCGTCGCCGGTAATACCACCATGATTCAACTCCTCCTCGGCCTCGACCCCAAATATCTCAGGTTAGCCCCTTATACCCCTACCGTTACCACCGTCCCCTTGGTAAGAGCAAGTTCTTTGGGGCTTGAAGTGGCTGAGCATGTCAATGTTTATGCCCTTCCCTCGGTGGCAAGCTACGTTGGGGCTGATATTGTTTCCGGAATCCTGGGCTCAGGGGTATACCAAAGGAAAAAGCTAACGCTATATATAGATATAGGGACAAACGGTGAAATAGTGATTGGGAACTCAGACTGGATGGTAACTGCCTCTTGTTCCGCCGGACCTGCCTTTGAAGGCGGGGGAGTAAAGCACGGCATGATCGCCGCCGACGGCGCTATTGAAGATTTTGACATCAATCCAACAAACCTTGAACCGACTATCACCACCATTGGCGAGGTGAAACCAAAGGGAATCTGTGGCTCAGGCCTGATAAACATTACTGCCGGGCTGCTTGAAGCCGGGGTCATTGGCCAGAATGGTAGATTTAATATTCACCTCCCCACCAAAAGAATTAGGGAGGGTCGCGATGGCTATGAATATGTCCTCGCCTGGGCGCCAGAGACCCAAATTGGTAAAGATATCGTTATCACTAAGGTAGATATTGATAACCTTATTCGAGCCAAGGCAGCCATGTATGCCGGCTACAGAACATTGACTAATAGCGTGGGAGTTAGCTGCTCTGAACTAGAGCAAGTAATCATTGCCGGTGCCTTCGGCAGTAACATCGACATTGAAAAGAGCATTACCATCGGGCTTCTCCCCGATATACCTCGGGATAGATTTATCTTCATTGGCAATGGCTCCCTATTGGGGGCAAGGCTAACCTCTTTCTCCACCGATATACTCAACGACGGGGAAAGGGTGGCTAAGATGATGACTAACTTTGAGTTGAGCGTAAACGGTAGTTTTATGGATAACTATACCGCCAGTCTATTTTTACCACACCCCAATGCTGATGAGTTCCCCACGGTGTACAAAAGATTGGGCAAGGTCCCAAAAACGAGAGGCAAAAACTAACCTATGAGTTTTAATATTGCTGTAGCAGGAAAGGGCGGCACTGGGAAGACATCGCTGGCCAGTCTTGTTATTCGCTACCTGAAAAAGAAGGGCTCAGTACCAATCCTAGCCATTGATGCTGACCCCAATGCCAATCTGGGGGAGAGCTTGGGTCTGGAGGCAAAACAGACGGTTGGCTTGATACTTGATGAGTTCCAGAAGACTAAAATAAAAATCCCCCCCGGAATGACCAAGGAGGTTTATCTAGAGCACAAACTGAACCAGGCTATCGCTGAGGGCGACGGGATTGACCTGGTAACCATGGGCAGGGGGGAAGGCCCCGAATGCTACTGCTACCCCAACCTCATCGTGAGAAAACTTGCTGATACCTTATCAAATAATTATACTTATATGATTATGGATAATGAGGCGGGGATGGAGCATCTATCAAGAAGAACCACTAACAATATCGATGAGCTGCTTATCATCTCCGACCACTCAGTGAAGGGAGTTCGAACTATCGCCAGGATAAAGGAGCTAGTCGCTCAACTCAAACTGGCGGTAAAGAGGCAATCGGTGATAATCAACCTTGCTCCCGCCACACTAGCCCCTCCCGTCACTGAGGAGCTAGCCAGACAGGGAATCGAACCCGTAGCTACCATCCCGTTAGATGAGGAGCTATATCAATACGACCTCAAGTTAAAGCCACTTCTTGACCTGCCTGATAGCTCCAAGGCAGTGAGAGCAGTGAACCATTTGATGGCTAAGCTTCTTCATAGAAGCTAAGCGTGCTAAAAATTTATATACGGAGGTAGAAATGACAGCAGAGATTATTAGCGGCAGTGAGGTAGCCAAACAGATTCGCGAGGAGCTAAAACAAGCGGTTGCCGAACTTAAGGAAAAGCATAATGTGGTGCCGGGATTAGTCACTGTCCTAGTAGGTGAGGACCCGGCATCCCAGGTTTATGTTGGGGCTAAGGAAAAGACATCCAACGCCCTGGGTTTCTATTCAAAAAGGCAAGACCTGCCTGCTGATACCAGCGAAGAGGAGTTGCTAGCTCGAATTGAAAAATTAAACAAAGACCCCAAGATCCACGGGATTCTGGTCCAGTTGCCTTTGCCCAAGCATATCAATGAGACCAAGGTCCTCTATGCCATCGACCCCAAAAAGGACGTTGATGGCTTTCACCCAGTGAATGTGGGCAAACTGATGATTGGAGAGCCAGATTACATACCATGCACTCCTCACGGGATCTGGCAGCTTTTGATCCGCTCCGGAACCCAGATTGAGGGAGCGGAGGTAGTAGTTGTCGGCAGAAGCAATATCGTAGGCAAACCTATAGCCAACATTCTCCTCCAGAAACAGAAAAACGCTAATGCTACGGTTACTATATGCCACACTCGGAGCCGAGATATGGCCTTCCACACCAAGAGGGCTGATATACTAATTGTAGCTGCAGGTAAAGCAAAGGCTATTACTGCCGATATGGTTAAAGAAGGAGTGGTGGTAATTGATGTGGGGGTTAACCAGATTGGTACCACCGCTGACGGCAAAAGGATTATATGCGGAGATGTTGACTTTGATACCGTCAAGGAAAAGGCTAAAGCCATTACCCCGGTGCCCGGCGGAGTTGGCCCGATGACCATAACCATGCTCATGCTAAATACATTGAGGGCGGCAAAACTGGCTGCTGGACTGGCCTAACAGGAGGGAAAGAGTGGAATATAAGATTGAGGAAAAGAGCGCTCCCGGACGGGATAAGGTAGAAGTGCTGGGGGCAACCTATGACAAGGGTAAGCCCGAGGGCGAGGAACTGGGAAAATGGAGACAGAAGCTAAGAGACAGAGAAGAGAAACTCAAATACTTGCAAACCGGCGAGAGGTATTGGTATGGAAAAGACTGGTATGGCAGTGAAAAAAGGAAGAATCCGGCTTAACTAAGGAGGGTAAGGAATGGCACTTGAGGTCCCTAAAACGCAATACACTGGCAAGATTAAAGAGGTAAAACTGGGCAATGGGGATAAGGCAGTAACCGTTGGCGGGGAGGCAGCTTATCCCTTTTACCTGTTTGAAGGCGAGATGCCAAACTTGCCCAAAATAGCTATGGAGGTTTGGGATTCACACCCCGAGGAGTGGGCTGAAGCCGCCTTAGAGCCCTTCGCCGGGGTAACCGATGACCCGGTTGCCTGGGCAAAAAAATGCGTGCATGACTATGGGGCAGAGATGATTGCCCTGCAATTAATCAGCACTGACCCCAATGGCCTCGACCGCGGAGCTGATGAGGCTACTGAGGTGGTCAAGAAGGTTGCTGACGCTATTGACGTCCCCTTAATCGTCTGGGGCACAGGTAATCAGGAGAAGGATACCGAGGTGCTAAGAAAGGTGGCTGAGGTCTGCGAGGGGAAGAACCTGATTATGGGACCAGTAGAGGAAGGAGACCATAAGAAGATTGGCGCCTCGGCTATTGGTTACCACCATACCGTGATTGCCTCCACCCCCATGGATATAAACCTGGCTAAGCAGCTCAACATCCTGCTGGGCAACCTCGGGGTTCCTGACGAGCTGATTATAATAAACCCCACCGCCGGTGGCATAGGCTATGGCATCGAGTATGGCTACTCAGTAATGGAAAGAATGAGGATGGCTGGGTTAACTCAGGAGGACGAGAAGCTCCAATTCCCCATCATCTGCAACCTAGCTAAAGAGGTGTGGAAGACCAAGGAGGTACACCTTGCCGATGATGAATCAAACATGGGAAATGCCGAAAAGAGGGGCATCTTACTGGAGGCGATGTCGGCTATGGTGCTGCTCCTCGCTGGGGGAGACGTGATGATTATGAGACACCCGGAAGCAATAAGATTAGTTCGAGAGATGATCGCTGAACTGGCAGCGGAAAAATAATTGGGGACTGGGGTTAGCTAAGATGGCAGAAAAAGAAAACAAAAGCATTGACCCAGCTACTATCGACATGATAGAGAAGGCAGCCAGTGATGGCTGCCGCACCGTCTTTGATAGGGCTGAAAGCATAAAACCCTGCCCCATAGGGGCAGTGGGCAGTTGCTGCCGAATCTGCAGTATGGGACCATGCCGGGTACCTCTACCTAAAGGGAAGGAGGAAACGCCTCAAGAAAAGAGTAAGCGGAAGGGTGTCTGCGGGGCTACCGCTG
>DAOWAU010000159.1 GCA_030634425.1 Dehalococcoidia bacterium | reverse complement strand
GTTTATGATTTAGAAGTTGAACTCGTACTGCCTGGACATAGAAGTGTTTTCAGGAATCAGAAAGGGCGGATACGAGAACTGGAGCAGCACCATCAAACGCGGCTTGAAGAGGTAATCTCTATCCTGGCAAAAGGCAAGCAAAACGCTTTCCAGATCGCATCACAAATGACCTGGGATATCGGTCATAAGTCATGGGCTTTGTTTCCTCCAGCACAGAAATTGTTTGCTTTTGGGGAAGCTCTGGCTCACCTGAAATATCTCGAGGAAGAGGGACAGGTGGGATGGGATATGGAAAAGCAGGGGATTATGTTTTTTATCTCGCAAGATAACAAGGAGGCGCACAAATGAGCGACGCTTACGTAGCCCTAGCCCAGAAACTTGGTTATGCTGAGTCGGAGAGATTCAGAAAACTGTTGGAGAGGCTCATGGATAAGGAAGAAGTGGAGGTAGCAGCCTCTCTTCCTTGTTCCGTAGCCGACCTTGCTGAGCAGCTGGGTAAGAAAGAAGAACAGGTGAACGAAATACTCGAGGGACTTTTTGATAAAGGTGTCATTTTTATGACTTCTAAGGGCTATCAATCTGCCAGGGATATCTTTCAGCTACATGATGCAACGGCCTGTGATGTTAGGTTGGACAAGGTCTGGGGGCGTGAGCTCCTCGACCTCTGGGAGGACTTTCTCCAGACGGAATGGTACGCTGATTGGGCGAAGCTCGTTCGAACCTGGAATATGCCTGTATGGAGGGTAATCCCAGCCAGAAAAGCTATCTCCAAAGAAACCAAACTCCTTCCATCCGAAGATGTGGAGGCTATTATTGATGAGGCTGCCAAGCTTGCACTAGCTAACTGCTCTTGTCGGAGAATAGCAGCAAGGTGTGATTCACCAGCTGATGTTTGTCTTCAGGTCAACCGAGGGGCGGAATATGCCATAACCAGGGGGACCGGTAAGGAACTGACCAAGGATGAAGCATTGAGGGTCCTGGATGTTGCCGAGGAGGCCGGTCTTATACACAGTGTGTATAACAATTCCGGGGTTCCCAATGTGATCTGCAATTGCTGCGCCGACTGCTGTGTCTTCTACTATCCGCTTACCAAACATGGCGTCCTGGACAAAGGAGTGGCTAGAAGCAGATTTCAGGCAGAGGTGGACAAGGCAACTTGCACAGGGTGTCAAACTTGTGTCGAGAGGTGCCCTTTTGAAGCGGTGGAGATGGTTAGGATCCAGGGGGAAAAGAAACTCAAGGCACAGGTAATTTCGGAGAAATGCTTTGGTTGCGGAATTTGTGCCGTGGGATGCGAGCCAGCAGCCATCAAGCTCCTCGAAATCAGGGCTGCTGAGCATATCCCTATCTAAGGGAACAGCTTAGAGAGTTGGTTTCCGAAAAGAACTTGATGAGAGCGATATACGTCTTCTAAATGGTAGGTTAGTACAAAATGTCTGAAGTAAAGATTGGCGTTATTGGTGGAAGCGGGCTTTATAAGATGGAGGGGATGACAGAGATAGAGGAGGTGAAGATAAGCACGCCCTTTGGCGACCCCAGCGACGCTATTGTATTGGGTAATCTAGGAGGAGTAAGGGTTGCCTTTATCCCCAGACATGGCAAGGGACACCGGATAAGCCCCAGTGAACTACCGGCGAGAGCCAATATCTATGCCTTGAAATCTCTGGGGGTAGAAAGGATTATCTCCGTAAATGCTGTGGGCAGTCTCAAAGAAGAGATAGAACCTCTAGACATAGTCATTCCTGACCAGCTAATAGACCGCACCAAAGGAAGAGCCAGCACCTTCTTCACAGAAGGGATAGTGGGGCATATCGCCTTCGCCGAGCCCTTTTGTCCT
>DAOWAU010000088.1 GCA_030634425.1 Dehalococcoidia bacterium | reverse complement strand
GTAGCTATAGACCAGAGCAAAAACCACCGGCCCCAGGGTTTGACCCAACCGCATCATCACCGAATTTACCGACATAAACCCTGCCCGATATTCAGAAGGAACTAACCCGGTGAGGTAGGTCAGTAAGCAGGGAACAATTATGCCATGGCCGGCTCCAAGAATAATCGCCGGTATCAGCGTGAATCCCAATCGTGGCATAATCAGGAGCAACGCCAGAGCTATACTGTAGAGAACAAAACCGAGCTTAACCAAGGTGGTTTCGGAGGCACACCTCAGTATACTTCCCAGCTGGGATGAAACCAGAGCGGTGACCCCAAACGAGGCGGAAACGACAGCGCCGGTGACGAAGGGCGAGGCATTAAAGGAGCTCCCCAGGTAGATGCTGAGATAGGTTAGATAGGAGCCATAGAGGAGGATGAAGACGATTATCCCCGCGGCAAAAGCGCTGGCTACCCTCCTATCCTTCAGGTAGCGCCAAGTGCCGCCCCAGTACTCACGAAAATTCTGCCTAATCCTGGGCTCAGGGATATCTAACCGCCGCAGTACCAGAACCCCGATAGGTATCGCCGCCAGTGACAACAGGAAGGGGTAATTCCAGGCAAAGTTCGCCACAGCGCCACCGATTAGGGGATAGACAGCAATACCGATATACAATACGCTGGCATTCAGCCCCATAGCCTCAGCTCTCCGCCTCCCCGAGAATAGGTCGCCTATCATAGTCACGCCGAGGGGACCCAGGGCTATCGCCCCCATCCCTTGCAATACCCGCAGGATGAGCAGGGTATGAAAATCGCTGGTCAGGGCACAGGCAGCGCCAGCCACCCCGAACAGGAAAAGGGATGGCACCAGCACCCTCTTCCGACCATACCTGTCAGCCAGCATGCCCAGAAGTGGGGCAAGAAACACGGCAGGGAGGGCATAGAAGGTTATCAGCAGCCCCACCTGTGTCTCGGATATGTGCAGCTCTTCTATAATCTTATGAAAAGCGGGGGTAATGGTGTAAACCCCCAATACCGCCATCAGGGTGACACCGAATACGACTTGGAGGTTTCTGTCCCTATATAACTTTGTTTGAGGCAAAATTTATCCCGTCTTGATAGTTAATGGGTGGTGAATAAAGCGCCATGCCCTATCACGAGGAGAGCTAAATAACTCTTCCGTACAAAGTAAGCTAGGCCTTCAGCTTTTTAACCAAAAAAGCAACATTCTTACCGAAGTTCCACACTGTTTTAAGCCCTTGTTCATCCTTCTCTACTTCACCCTTCTCCAGGCCAAAAGCAATATTCCAACCTGTTGAACCGGGAACAAAACATCCCATGTAATAAAACCAAAAAGCTAGCTGAGCTACGGTAAAATTGTGACCCTCCCGCTCACCTACAACCAAGGGTCCACCCACCTTACCCTCAAACACCCTACCGTTCCAAATCGCAAAATAACCAGTCCTATCCATGAGAGCTTTTATTTCAGGTGTTGCTGAGCTAAAGTATACCGGTGAGGCAAGTATTATCGCATCAGCCTCTTTCATCTTGGTATATATCGGCCATAGGTCATCATCGATAGGACACCGTTCCTCATGTTTGCAAACATCACAGCCACTGCACGGCTTGATGTCTAAACCAGCTAATCTTATGAGTTCTGTTTCCAGCCCCTCCTCTTCTACTGCCTTGAGGGTGTGTCTGGCTAGGATTTCCGTGTTTCCATTCTTCCTCGGACTACCAACAATAGCTATAGCTTTCACTATACACCCCCTTTATTTTTTGCCTAACCAAGATTAATCTGAGATTACAAAATAATAAAACTTCCCGTGAACAGACTTAATCCTTCCAATACCAATCATAACCCATGCAGTCTATCTAACGCCGTCTCCACTCGCTTGAGGCAGCGCTCCTTGCCCAAGACCGATATGGTTTGAAATAGAGGCGGCGCCGCCGTCAGACCGGTAACCGCCACTCTGAGCACACCAAAAAGCTGCCCTGTCTTCAGCCCCAACTCCTCAGCCAGAGGTCTGAGTATCGCCTCCAGAGACTCTTCGTCAAACGCCTCCGATGGCTCCAGCCTCTGCTTGGCTATTTCCAATGCCTGGACAGTTGATTCCCGGTCCATCTTCTTCGCTATCAACAGGGCAGGGTCATATTCAAGCTCATCAACGAAGAAAAACCGGGTCAGGTCAACCACCTCGGCCAGGGTTCGGGCTCGCTCCTGCACCAGGGGCAGAATCTCTCTCACATATCCCTCATTTGATATAACTGCCTTCGCCGCTGCTTCATCCCCCATCAAATAGGGCTCCGCTGCCTGGTAAAACCTATCAGCGGTCAGACTGCGAATATACACCCCGTTCATCCAGTTGAGCTTATCCGGGTTGAACACAGCCGCAGTACGGCTGACCCGCTCCAGGGAAAAGTTCCGCACCAGTTCCTCGCGGGATAGAAGTTCGGTCTTATCGTCCAGTGACCAGCCCAGTAGGGCAAGAAAGTTGACCATAGTCTCGGGCAGGTAGCCCTGTTCCCGATACTCGGTTATAGAGACCGCCCCGTGCCTTTTGCTCAATTTAGCCCGGTCGGACCCCAGTATCATGGGCAGGTGGGCAAACTGCGGTGGCTCAAATCCCAGAGCCTGGTACAGGAGCAGGTGGCGGGGGGTGCTGGAGAGCCACTCCTCAGCTCTGAGAACATGAGTTATCTCCATCAGGTGGTCATCAACCACATTGGCCAGGTGATAGGTGGGGTAGCCATCCGACTTTAGCAGGACGAAGTCGTCAATGGTGCTGTGCTTAAATGCCACCTCCCCCCAGATTAAATCGTTGAACTTGGTCTGCCCGCTAAGCGGGGTCTTGAAACGAACTACGAGGGCAACGCCTTCAGCCTCTCTCTGCGCCCGCTTTTCATCAGTTAAATTGCGACAGCGCCGGTCATAGCCGGGGGGCTGCTTGCGCCGCTGTTGCTCGGTGCGCATCTCCTTCAGGCGCTCAGAGGGGCAATAGCAGTAATAGGCATCCCCCTGTGCCACCAAGCGCTCGGCTGCCTCATGGTATAACTCCAAGCGCTTCGACTGATAATAGGGACCCTCATCCCAGTCCATCCCCAGCCACCTCAGGCTATTAAGGATAGTATCCACTGCCCCCTCCACCGTGCGGGCGACATCGGTGTCCTCAACACGGACGATAAACTTGCCCCCCTCATGGCGGGCAAAGAGCCAGTTAAACAATGCCGTCCTGATATTACCCACATGGGGATAGCCGGTGGGGCTGGGGGCGTAACGCACTCTAACTGGTTTAGTCATCTTAACCTCCACCCATTCTACCACCCAAAATATTAAGATTCTAGGCTATCTTCTCCAGCGCCCGGGCTAAATCCGGGGGGAGGTTGGAGGTGAACTCTTTATATTCGCCGGTGGAGGGTAGCTTGAAGCCCAGGCGGCAGGCATGGAGAAACTGGCGGGAGAGGTGGGGGGACTTCACCCCATACACCGGGTCTCCCACCACCGGGTAGCCGATGGCGGAGAGGTGAACCCGAATCTGGTGGGTGCGCCCGGTCTCCGGTCTGACTTCAAGCAGGGTATAGTCTCCTATATACTCGACCACATGATAGTTGGTTCGCGCCTCTTTGCCCTC
>DAOWAU010000083.1 GCA_030634425.1 Dehalococcoidia bacterium | reverse complement strand
GTTCATCCAGGGTCTCAGCATGGGCTACGGATACATAATCAATTTCGGCTAACGGCTGCTTCTGAATAAGGGCTATCATCTCCTGACGTAGGCGCTCGGCATCCCTTTCACCCCGGGTATATAGCTGTTGAGCCAGAGTGAGTGACTGAGATAGGACCAGCGCTGCTTTACGCTCCTCAGGATTGAGATAGATATTACGACTGCTCATAGCCAAGCCATCGAGCTCGCGCACCGTAGGCAGGGTAACTACCTCCAGGTTCATATCGAGGTCCGCCACCATCTTTTTGATAACCACCGCCTGCTGGGCATCCTTCTGGCCAAAGTAGGCTTTGGTGGGCTGGACGATGTCGAATAGCTTGGTGCAAACGGTGGTGACCCCCCGGAAATGACCGGGGCGGCAAGCACCCTCTAATTGCTCTGTTACCTTGCCCACCTCTACCCAGCTATCAAACTGCTCAGGGTACACCTCGGCTGCCGGTGGGATAAAGACGACATCAGTCCCCTCTTTTTCCAACAAGGCAAGGTCACGCCTGGTATCGCGGGGATAGCTCTCGAAATCTTCGTGTGGACCAAACTGGGTGGGATTGACGAATATGCTGACCACCACCGAGGGGTTTTCAACTCCGGCTTGTCTCACCAGAGAGAGATGGCCCTCGTGGAGAAAGCCCATAGTGGGGACAAAACCCACCGGCTCGGTGAGCTGTCGCCTCAGCTGTCTCATATTAGATATTTTTTCAACGACTTTCATAGGAGATGCTATCTACCTCACCCCCTTTAAGCACCCAGAAAAATCTTCGATTTTACTGGGAACCCGCTTTATCCCCCTCTCCTAAACAGGAGAGGGGGAACCGGATATATAAGAGAGGCTTCGCCTCTCTTTGACTCTCCTCGCTCTGGAGTAGATTGGAAATGAGACTACTCGGTTAGCCCGGCTAACAGGCTTTCATCCATGGAGAAGCTCTGCTCATCAGTGGGGAAACTACCCGCCTTCACCTCCTTGTCATACTCGCTAACGGCAGTCCGGATAGTATCAGCCATTTTGGCATATTGCTTGGCGTGCTTGGGGACAAAACCGGTAAAAAGACCCAAGATATCACTTATCACCTGAACCTGACCGTCACAGCCGGCGCCGGCACCAATGCCTATAGTGGGAATGCCTACTTTCTGGGTGATGACTGCAGCCAATGGGGCAGGGATGGTTTCCAAGATAATGGCAAAGGCTCCGGCTTCCTCCAGCGCCTGGGCATCTTCAACCATCTTAAGTGCTGCCTCCGAGGTTTTACCCTGCACCTTATAGCCACCCAACTGATGAATTGACTGGGGGGTCAGACCGATATGTCCCACCACCGGGATACCACAATCGACAATACTCCTTACCTTCTCCGCTACAGTTACCCCACCCTCAAGCTTAATCGCCTGGGCACCACCCTCCTGGATAAAACGAGCGGCGTTACGCAGAGCATCGGAGACACTGACATGATAGGTCATAAAGGGCATATCACCAACCACCATCGCCTGCTTTGTCCCCCTGACCACAGCCTTGGTATGGTGTAGCATCTCCTCCATAGTTACCGGTATAGTTGATTCATAACCAAGGACGACCATACCCAGGCTATCCCCCACCAGAATCAACGGTACTCCCGCCTCATCAATAATCTTAGCTGTGGTGTAATCATAGGCAGTGAGCATGGTGATTTTCTCACCCTTTTGTTTCATATCCTTTATCTGACTTATAGAAACTCGCATTTTGCTTCTCCTTCACAAAGGTATAGCCCTAACGGCTTGTTTACTCTCAATGACAGCGTTTTTCTCGTCGACATATATCAGCTTGGGCATGAAGTCACGGGCTTCATCATCCTCAACATAGCAGTAAGAGAGAATGACAACAGCGTCCCCTTTAGCAGCTAATCTGGCCGCAGCACCATTCAGGCAGATTTCGCCGTCTTCCCCCTCGATGGCATAGGTAGTAAAGCGGGCACCATTGTTCACATTTAGCACGTGCACCTGTTCATAGGGAAGGATGTCAGCCTCCTCCATCAGTTTTCTGTCAATGGTAGCACTGCCCTCATAATCCACATTGACCCGGGTAATCCGGGCTCGGTGGATCTTACTCTTAAGTATCACTCTCATCGTCTCCCCCTAATTGATTCTTTAATCTAGTGAGCTTGCTTCAGTATAGCCTCTAGCTCCTCAGCCTGGCGTTGATTTATCCTTCCCTTTGCCAGAGCAACAGGGATGGTTCGTAAACCAAGTTCCTGATAGGTGGAAAGCAAGTCGGGAGCAGTCTTCCGTAAAGCATGAAGGTGTTTCTTAATCGTTCCAGTATCACCCCGGACAATTGGTCCGGTAAGACACTGAGGTATACCAACAGTGTCAATATTATGGATTGTCCCCCGTATCAACGGCAGCAGTGCCCGAATAGCTTGACCCCTGGGAATGTCAAAGGTCTGCCACAAATCGGTAGCCAGTTTGACCAAGGTTACCAGGTAATTACAGGCAATAACCGCTGAGGCATGATAGAGCACCTTATCACTTGCCTTCAGCTCGATCCAATAAGCATCAAGGGCATTAGCCATATCCTTAAGCTCTGTTAACAAAGGCTCCTCAGCCTCCAAGGCGAAGGTTGAGCCCGGTATATTTTCCATAGCCCTTCTGGCATCGGCAAAGGTTTGCAAAGGGTGAAAACAACCAACACAAGCGCCTGCTTTCCTGGCTGGTTCTAAAATGTCAGTTGAATCGGCGCCACTACAGTGAACTACACTCTGCCCCTCATGCCATCGTACCTGAGATACTGCCGACGCGATAGCATCATCGGGGGTAGTAACGAAGACAAGCTCAGCGGTATCAGCCACATCTTGATTGCTACCAGCGGGAAGACAGCCAGCGATTGCCTGAGCCAGCTTTTTAGCTGAAGTTCGGCTGCGGCTGGATACAGCTACTATAGGATAACCCGCCCTGCTTAACTTCACTGATAGAGCAGTGCCTGCCGTTCCCGCCCCAATAAATCCCAGTTTAACCATTTCGACCTTCACCTAAGCCAAACTTAATTAAAAAATGCCCTCCCCAACAACTGCTGGAGAAAGCATGGGAAATACTAACTTAATTATTATTGCCGTCTCGGTCATGTTTGATCCAAGCGACCAAAGTTGTCGTAATACTATTCTTCAGAGCTCACCGCCTAATTGGTCGATGGCTGGAACACTTCTTAGCCTAAGTATACAAGCTTAATATAACCTCGTCAACTGGTTGACAAACCACGCTTCTTATGATAGGCTTTCTCAAAAGCAAGTGTATCGTAACATGCTAAATGAAATAGCCCGAGGTAACTTATATTATATGTACTTCACTTTTACTTGGCGCACCTGGTGCGCCTGGGGGGGCTCTTGGCATGAAAAGGTCGATACATCCTAAGGAGTGCATTTAGAGCAAAGAAGTTTAAGAACCCTCCCGCTTGGGAGGGTTCTTCTATTTTAGAAGTAACAAGGGAGGTGGAAAATGATAATAATGAAAAGTGATGCCACTAAGGAACAAATAGCCCAGATAGTAAAGCAAATTAAGCAATATGGACTGAGAGCGGATGAGTCCAAGGGAGAATTCCGGACCGTAATTGGATTAGTCGGAGATGAGTCTAAAATACCATTTGCTCACTTTGCCACCCTTCCCGGGGTAAAAGAAGCAAGGATGGTTGAAGTTCCCTATAAACTGGTCAGCAGGGAATACAGCAAATTCTTTAAGGGAGAAAACGAGCGCATGGTGGTTAAAGTGAGAAACATTGAGATAGGTGGCGATGAGCCAATATTTATTGCCGGACCATGTGCC
>DAOWAU010000104.1 GCA_030634425.1 Dehalococcoidia bacterium | reverse complement strand
TGGGAACGATATGTAGGTCTGGATGGGATTGCCATCGGCCTATCTCGCTTTGGCGTTTCGGCTCCAGGCAAGGTAATTTATGACAAACTAGGTTTGACCGCCCAGCATATGGTGGACGAGACCTTAAAACTTCTACAAGGAGGGAGGGCATGAAACTGCATGTTGATAAGGTCTTGGCCATTGAGCAACAAGCTCTTCAAGGACATAGAGAGCACCGCCAAGAAAGCCACCGAGCGTGTTTTACAAGAATATATGGCCACCGGTCGCTTCCCTCAGGTGGAGGCTGCTGACTCTGTAGCTGATTTGATGGCTGAGGCGGGAAGGGATAAGTACCTAGCCATCATGGCTTATGTTCACCCGACGCCTGAAGTGGACAAGGTGCTGGCGGACTTCCGACGGAAGGTAGTAGAGCGACACCACATCGCCACCACGCTAGGTTATGGGCCACGTTTCCTACGCTCAACCGGGCAGTTGCACAAGGGTGGGCCAGATAGCGGGCTATTTCTCCAGATCACCGCGGAACATGAGCAGGAACTGCCTATTCCAGGCAAGCCCTACACTTTCGGCGTGGTAGCTGATGCCCAGGCTCTAGGAGACCTTCAAGCGTTAAAGTCGTCAGGACGGCGTGTAACCAGGATTCACTTCAGCCGGGGTAACACCACCATCTTGAGACCAGACAACAAACCAACACAGCGATAGCTACTGGACTACCCACCTCGGTACCGTGAACCTTCCTCAGCCAGAGCTACAAGACGACGGAAACTCTCAGCAGGCTGTGGTTGTAAGAATATAGCACTCCCCACATAAATAACATCAACCCCAACCCGGGCAACCTTGGCGATATTGCTTTCCCCTATGCCGCCATCTACACTTATCTCCACACCAAGCCCAGTGCTACGCAGTTCTACCACCTTGCCCAGGACTTCAGGTATGAACTGGCTGCCATAGAATCCGGGGTGCACCGTCAAGAACAGTACACTATCTACCTTGCTGGCTAGGGGTCGGATTGTGGAGACAGGAGTTTCTGGATTCACGGCTAACCCCACTCCAAGGCTGAGGTTTCTGGCCAGGGAAATAACTTTCTCTGGTGAAGAAGTTGCCTCATAGTGAAAGACCACCTTCTGTGCTCCTACCTGTCGGAAGCCCTCCAGATAATTCTCCGGGTTCTCTACCATGAGGTGAGCTTCCCAGTTAAGCCTCATGGGGAGAGCAGCTAGATGCTCATAGGTTATGCTCCATGAGGGCACGAACCGACCATCCATAATATCAAACTGCACATAGGTAGCGAAGCCCTCTGCCTGGCGTACCATCGTCTCCAGAACCCTGGGGTCTTCGGTGAGGATGGCGGGCACTACCTGAATGGATTTGGGCATTATATCTCCTGCAGAAACACTCGTGCTGGGGCACTGTTGGTTGAGACAAGAGTGTAATCTAAATCAAGCTGTCTCTGTCTAAATAAGGCGGAGTGTGCTGACATGGCTACTAACCGCAATTTTAGACACCGCTTTCGATTGGAAGACTATCAACAAGCCTTCACCCTTAGCGACCCAAAGCATATAAAGACAGTGATTGCAGTAGAGCCATGGAACTAGGGTTGTAGGCAGAACAGTGAACCATGTCTCTATTTCTTGCCGGGTCGTTTCCGATGGCTCTTTTCAGTTCCTCTCTCTGGCCGACTTCCCAGACTCTTCAGTTTGAGGGAGTCAACAACCAGCGATTCGACTATATCCTCAAGCTGAGTGAGTAACCCCTTTAGTTCATCAGCGGTTGCTGGGTCACTTTGCCTCACTCGCAGCAGGCGGAGTCTAATCTGCACTAATAGGTCATCTATTTGCTCAGAAGCATTTTCCATCATACTTCCTCATATTACCACATCAGTCAAGCGCTCGTTTTGCAACCTACCTTACTCTTCACTCCCCTCTGGCTTTGCCTCCGGCCATATTGACAAGCCATTGTTCTGGGGTATACTTAGAGAAGGAGGTGAGAAATGCCAAAATGCCCTAATTGTGGTCAGCCAACCGCAAGAACCAGGGATTGGGCTTGCCCATGGTGTGGCTACCCCCTCATATCGAAATCCTATAAAGAGATACCAAAGTCTTACCAAGAGCTAAGAGTAGAAAGACAGCGTAAGTGGGAACAGACTGCAAGGGAAGAAACTGAGGCAAGCCTTTTACCACCGATACATGTGCCAGAGCCTGAGGCTGAGGTGACATCAGAACTTGAAGTTGAGCCGATGCTAGAGCCTGAAGCTGAAGTGATGCCAGAACCTAAAGCTGAGGAGACGCTAGAGACTGAAGCTGAAGTGATGCCAGAACCTAAAGCTGAGGAGACGCTAGAGACTGAAGCTAAGCCGATATCAACTGCAGTAGGGATGACTACTGAAGAATTATATTCAGCTTATAAAGCAAATGCAGTAGAAGCAGACGCAAAATACAAAGGGAAAATTCTAACGGTGACGGGGACAGTACATAAGATAGTAACCAAAGATACCTTTGACATTTACTATGTCATGCTAACAAGTGCTGAAAAACATGAAAAGTGGAACGTCCGATGCACGTTTGACAAGACACATGAACTTGAACTAGAGCGGTTAATTGCCGGACAAACAGTGACAATCCAGGGCAAATACGACGGTTACCGAACAAACATTCTGATGAGAGATTGTGCTCTAGTTGGCTGAAAATGTCACCGGCTACAATACCAACTTACTCTGGTCTTCTACAAGAGTCTATTAGTGACTATCATTTCTAAAACAGAAGCTAGTGCTTGCAAGTCCCGAGAGCTGAAATGGCCTCAAAACCGTATGACTGTATACTGCCATAAAGGGTCTGGACAAGCAAACGTGTCAGCTTCCACTCTTCCTCAGTCTCTCTGCTTCCTTTTCTACCGCCCTTCTCTCCCAGTCGGTTTGTCGTGAGAAGACGAAAACCCCCAGGAAATGAAACAAGATGCCAATTCCCCAACCGCCTAAGGGGAAGAGAAACCACGGATAGCCTGCTCCGGTAGCCGCCCATATAATCACCAGTATAATATTTACAATAATGTAAACGGCAAAGTGAACATAAAAGCCCTTCTTTTCTTCAACTCTCTTCCTTGCTTGGCGGTAGATTTCTTCTTCAGACATCCCGGTTGTCATATCCTTCACCTCCAAACCCAAGATTCTATGTATCAGTCATTATAGCACAGGTCACAATTCATCAGTATTTTATATCAACTTTTCTAGCTCATATGGACATTTGTTACC
>DAOWAU010000075.1 GCA_030634425.1 Dehalococcoidia bacterium | reverse complement strand
CGCTTAAAGCCCTTATTCAACCCCTCCACCAGCCTGTCCACCGCCTGGGGCTGGTCACCGGTCATCTTGAAATCCGCAACTATTTCAAAGGGTGGCATATAAATAGTATAGCTCTTTGCTATGCTGGCTTCAACGACTACCACAGCACCTAAAAAACCTTAGTTTTGTAGCCCCGATATAGTATAATAGAAGTAGAGGAAAAGTATTTTTTAAGACTATAAAGGAAAGGAGGAGGTGGCTTATTAGGTGATTTGAGGTTGTGCTATTTTATACACCGAATGGCTGAAAAGCCTCCTCATAAAAGGAGGCTTTACTAGTTTAAAAAGCGTGAAACCCCTAATGGTGGCAAAAGGGGTCTCACATAAGAAGTCCTGTTAGGGACTTGGTATAACGAGGGGATACTAACATATTGGTATCTCAAAAGTCAAGGGGGGTATTGTGGTCGGTTGCCTCCTAACAGGACTAGCAAATAACAGGAGGAGCTTAAAACTGGCTAAAAAACGAGATACCTCTAGATACACTTTGCAGGACGGCCCAAAGATAGTCTACATAGGTGTAACCGATGCCCCGGAACGTCGGGAAACCGAACATAGACAAGACAAGAAATTTGACCAACTGAAAATCAAGGGCCCCAAAGTATCTAGAGACACCGCCTTCGATTGGGAACAAGAAGCCCTAGATAGATACCGCAAAGGGCATGGTGGTAAACCACCAAAATACAACGATTGAAAAACTTCAAGGCAGAGGATACGCCACCTATCCTCTGCTCCCTACTCCTCAATCTCAAGAAGCCTGAGGCCGGTCTCTTTGTCTATGGTGTGCCCAGCAGCTGCACCGGTGATTTCAAGGAGAACGACCTCCCCCACCAGCCAGGTGGTGACGCCGGGGCGGAGACAGCCGGTCACCGTCCTATCTTTGCGTCCCAGGGCGCCGTGGATATGCAGAATCGGCTTGCCGTCTTCATCGGGGGCGAGTACGCCTACCCCCACCACCTCGTGGACGCCGTCAATGGGAAGGAATATCGGTTCGGGGGGCATTTCCTCGGACCCTCGGGGGCCAACAACAATCTCGCCCTTCCCTATCCCACCTACCAGCAGGGCGTATCCGGCAGATACCCCGTTCTCCTCGGCAAAGCGTTCGATACAGTCAGGTAATACATCGCCATCCTCAATCCGGATGATGAAAACCCGTCCCGTCTTTCCTTCACTTGCTTTCATCGGAGTCTCCTATTTACTTGCCCCCCAAATACTGCAGCGCCAGCTTGACCTTCTCCTCAAGGCTTAATTCCGGGTCGGGGGGCAGGGTGGCTACGGCGCGGCTGGCTTCGGTAACGGAGTAGCCCAGAGAGACTAAGGCAGCTAATACCTCGGCATTTTCCTCGGCTACCTGAACCCCCGCCGTGGTCATCCAGCCCACACCTATCTTGTCTCTAAGCTCAAGAATAATCCGCTGAGCCACCTTCTTCCCTACGCCGGGAACCGCCGTCAATAGGTCGGCGCTGCCACCGGCAATAGCCAACACCAGCTTATCCGGGCTCATTGCGGAAAGCATAGCCAGTGCCAGCTTGGGGCCCAATCCCGATACACCGAGCAGGGTCTGAAACAGCCTCAGCTCATCAGCCGAGGTGAAGCCATAGAGGGCGGCATTGTCTTCCCTGAGGTGAAGGTAGGTATGTATCTTGACCTCCTCGCCGATTTTGCCCAGCGAACTCAGGCCGGAGGTGGGCATATATACCAGAAAGGCTATGCCATTAACATTGATAATGGCGTAATCGCTGCCCAGCGACTCCAGTTTCCCTTGAAGACCTGCTATCATTTCCTCACTGCTTTGCCAACAGATTACTCAGATATGTCTCACGCAGGTGGCAGATAGCCACCGCCAGGGCATCGGCGGCGTCGGCTGGCTTAGGCACTTCAGCTAATCCAAGCTGGAGCCTGACCATCTCCTGAACCTGCTCCTTGGAACTGCCTCCGTAATCGGCTACCCTCTGCTTCACCTGGGTTGGGGTATATTCATAGGACGGGATTCCCCTGTTGGCTGCTGCCAGAATAGCCACTGCCTGCGCTTTGCCTATAGCCAGCGTCGACCTCACATTCTTGGCGACGAAGGGTTGCTCTATAGCCACCGCCTCAGGCTGATAGCGTGAGATAATCTTCTCCAGCTCCCCATATAAAAAGCTCAAGCGCTCCCCTATCGGGGAGCGCTTCGGACAATCTAAAACACCACAATCAACCAGAGTTGTTTCATCGTCACCACTGTCTATCACCCCGTAACCCATAGCAACTGTGCCCGGGTCAATGCCTAAAATTCTCATACTTTAGCTTCGCTCTGATACTTTTCTAGAACAGAATCAGGAAAGTCCACGTTACTGGATACCTGCTGCACCTCATCCAGCTCTTCCAGTTTGTCCAGCAGCTTCAGAGTTTGCAATGCCGGCTTTTCCTCAAGCTCAACCATAGTCTTGGGCACCAGAGATAACTCAGCAGAGGCGACAGGTATATTTTTCTCCTCCAGCGCCGCCCTGACCATCTCAAGCTCATCCGGCCTGGTATAAATCTCCACAAAAGCACTCTCCACCTTGACATCATCGGCACCGACGTCAATAGCCTCCAGGGCTAGCTCCTCGGTATCCATATCGCTACTCTTTATCATAATCAATCCCTTGGAATCGAAGAGCCAGGCGACACAACCACTCTCCCCGAGACTGCCGCCATAACGGGAAAATAGATGGCGAACGTCCTGGATGGTCCGATTGCGGTTATCAGTTAAAGCCTTGACTAAGATAGCAGCCCCACTAAGACCGTAGCCCTCAAGAACCATCTCTTCCAGAGCAGCCCCTTCCAGAGTGCCGCTGCCCCGCTTGATTGCCCGCTCGATATTATCTACGGGCATACTGTTATCACGAGCCTTCTGGATGGCCAGGCGCAGTCGAGCATTCATATCCGGGTTGCTACCCCCATCACGCACCACCACTATAATCTCTCTGGTCAACTTGGTAAAAAGCTGACCCCGCCTAGCATCGGTTACCCCTTTCTGATGCTTAATTGAAGACCACTTAGAATGCCCTGACATTTTCGGTTCTCCTCAGCCGCTACTTAACTTAATTTTATCACCCCGCCTACCGACGGTCAAAAGCTCAACCTAGTTCTGTCTCAGCCGGAGGTCGGCGCTCTTTATAGACAAACGAGACCACAAGCAGAGCTATCCCTGTCGCCATAAGACCAATACTATACATCCTCAACGGAGCTAAGAGGTCATTAATGGACTGCATTAGCCATCCTTGAAGTTGAGGAGAAGGCGGAAGCTGTGCCAACAGCATAGTGGCGAAACCAGCAGCAAATAAAGTGCCCACAAAGGCAGGAATTCCGCAGCTTAAGCAGGGTATCCCTATAGAACGGGCGGCACCCTTCACCCGCCGATGCAGGAAAACAAGCCCCACGATTATACCAATCATGGCACCAATGGAAATCCGGTAGGCCAATTGCTCATAGCCGATATATCGCCTCGCCTCCTCAAGCATGTCCATCGTCTCCGGGCTCATCATGCGTATCATGGTTGCATTGATTTCAATAGTCGGTGGTATTAGCCCAGCAACCCCCATACTCTCTTCCAAGCTTCCCCTCACCGGTTCCAGGTCAATTACTATGCTCAACCTCTCGCTCTTCCCCAGAAGATAGTCATAGCCAGCATAGACAACAGTATGCGTCTGCTCTCTTATCCAGGGCTCAAGGTCAGCAGGGATTTGCTCTAAGGGAAACTCTCCCCCTGCCACCTCTTCCACCAGTGAGGACACATCCAGCCTATCTATCTGAGCGATAACGAAGTCCGGATTGAGGATAGTACGATTCATGACAAATGTAGCACCAAAAACAGATAAGGAACAAAAGAGGAGGAAGCTCAAAAAACCTATAGCTGCTTTCTTAACCACCTTTGTTGCCTCCTTTTGCCACCGGTTCAACCCTTTTGAAAACCGGGACTGTCATTTTGTTTCCCCAACGACAAAGGCGATAGCATATTCTTCGCAATCGGAGAGACTGATAGCGAAACCGTCTAAACCCAAGCCCTCGGCCTGACTTTGCATACTACCATGAAGTTGAACTAAAGGCTTGCCTCTAGGGTCAGACAATATCTCAATCTCCCTCCAGCTGAAACCCGGGCTTAAACCACCTAATGCCTTTATTATTGCCTCCTTACCAGCAAAACGGACAGCCAAAGACGAGGAGTTGTTGCAGCACAGTTTAAGCTCAGAATCAGTATACACCCGCTGAAGG
>DAOWAU010000138.1 GCA_030634425.1 Dehalococcoidia bacterium | reverse complement strand
TTGGATGGCGATTTCGCCCTTTGTTTAGCCACTGATAACGAGCTAATACTGGCTAGAGACGCCGTGGGACTGCGGCCACTGTTCTATGGCTATAAGGATAGTGAGTTTTACTTTGCCTCTGAGATGAAAGCCCTCCTGGGTTTATGTACCGAGGTTTTAGAGCTACCACCGGGGCATGTCTATACTCAACGACAGGGCCTTAAACCATTCAAGAGACTGCAATATTCGGTTCCCGAATTTGATAGCCCTGAAAATGCGGCTCGCATTCTTGCTGACCTGTTGCGAGGGGCAGTGGAGATGCGGCTGAGGGATGGCAATGTTGGTGGTGTCCTGCTCAGTGGTGGTCTGGACTCGAGCGTTATTGCCTGCCTGGCAAAGGAATTTCAACCTAACCTGAAGACTTTTACCGTAGGTACTAGCCTAAATGACTCTGAAGACCTGAGGCGGGCACGAGAGATGGCGCAGTTTTTGGGCAGTGAGCATTATGAGTATATCTATGGTGAAGGAGAAATAGAGCAGGTATTGCCTCAGGTCATTTACCACCTAGAGTCTTTCGATGAGGACTGCGTATATGGGGCAGTAGCCAATTATTTCGCTGCCAGGCTGGCGGCTCAGCATACCGGCTGTGTGCTATGTGGTGAGGGAGCCGACGAATTCCTGGGTGGTTACCATGAGCTAAAAGAGGCCAGAAATGAGGCTGAGCTTCTTCAGTTTACCCAAGACCTAATCGGTAATGCCTACCACACCGGGCTGCAGAGGCTTGACCGGATGATGGCAGCTAACTCGCTGGAATTTCGTCCCCCTTTCCTGGATGGCAGAGTCACTGCATTTTGCTCCAAAATTCCTATGGCGTGGAAGGTGCATGGCGAGAAAAAGGTTGAGAAATGGATTTTGAGGAAAGCCTTCGCCGGCTTGCTGCCTGACCACATATTAAACAGAGTGAAGCAACCGTTTGCCTCAGGAGCTAGCTCAGCAAAACTCACCGAGATGATAGGGCAAAGAGCTGCGCATGGGGGAGACTATTTGCATAATCGGCAGACTAAGTCCGATATATCACTTAAGTCTGAAGCTGAAACATACTACTATCAGATATTCAAAGAGAAGTTCCCCGAAGCTTCTTTCGAAAAGCTAGTCACCAGATGGGACCCCCTTACCAGGCGACAATAGATAGCTGATGATGAGCCTCAACTCATCAAACCACCCGGTGGCTGCGACCTTTATCGACTATGCACCATCCGATTAGCCTGGCCCTCAAGGGTGTGTGGTTGGCGCTAGTTTGCTCATGCTGCTCGGCTTTGTTATGATATAGTGGCTGGTGGTAGCTGATGGAAAACAGGGATGTCAAACTAATAGAGGAAATCCTGAGCCTTAAGAGGGAAAAGAATGCTGTTATCCTTGCCCATAACTATCAACTGGGTGAGGTTCAGGATATTGCCGACTTTGTGGGTGATTCTCTGGAGCTAAGCCAAAATGCCGCCAGAACCGAGGCAAAGGTAATTGTATTTTGCGGAGTCCATTTTATGGCAGAGACTGCCTCTATCCTCTGCCCCGATAAAATTGTCTTACTCCCTGATATACATGCCGGTTGTCCCATGGCTAATATGATTACCGCGGAAAGGCTGAGGGAGAGGAAGAGGGAACTTCCCGATGCTACCGTGGTTTGCTACATTAACTCCTCGGCAGAGGTAAAAGCAGAATCAGATGTTTGCTGCACCTCGGCCAATGCCGTCAGGGTTATAGAAAGCTTAGACACCAAGGAGATACTATTTGTCCCCGACCAATACCTGGGTCATTATATCTCCACCAAGACTGATAAAAAGATGAGCCTCTGGCCCGGCTTTTGCCCTACCCATATGAGAATGCAGCCGCAGGATATCATCAGGCTAAAGAAGGAGCACCCGCAGGCTAAAGTGGTAGTTCACCCCGAATGCAGGCCAGAGGTAATTGCTCTTGCTGATGAGGTCTTGAGCACGGGTGGAATGTGTAGATTTGCCCAAAAAACAGAAGCTGAGGATATAATTGTAGGGACAGAAATTGGAATAATACACCGGTTGAGGAAGGAGAATGCAGGCAAGAGGTTTATTCCTGTCTCCGAGCAAGCTATCTGCCCCAGAATGAAGCTAATCACCCTGGAGAGTATTCTTTGCTCACTGGAAGAGATGGCTCCTGAGGTTAAGGTTGCCGAGGATATCCGCCTGAGGGCAAAAGCGGCGGTGGATAAGATGCTCGAGTAAGGCTAGGGGAAGGGGTGGCCCCGATTATTGCACTTATAGCTTGT
>DAOWAU010000119.1 GCA_030634425.1 Dehalococcoidia bacterium | reverse complement strand
GCGAGACACTCTATTCTCATTCTTGGCTTGAGATATAAACCACTGTTACCAATGATATTGATTTATAACCAACTACACAAAGGAGGGGGAAAATAAATTGAGTGAACTACGTTCCCAACTAGAGGCAGGAAAGTTTGTGGTCACCGCTGAAATCGGACCACTAAAAGGAACCGATACCAGCGAGATTGCCGAGGTGTCAGAACTGCTACAGGGCAAGGTTGCCGCTGCCAATGTCACTGACCAGCAGAGTGCGGTGATGAGACTGGGGGCATTGGCTACCTGCCACCTAGCCAAAGACTACGGGCTTGAGACTGTATTCCAGCTCGTCTGCCGGGATAGAAACCGCATAGCCCTCCAATCAGACCTGCTGAGTGCCTGGGTCCTAGGGGTGGAAAATGTCCTGGCAATCACTGGAGACTTACCTTCGCTAGGTGACCACCCTCAAGCTAAATCAGTTTATGATATAGATTCAGTGCAGCTACTTCATGTTATAACCGGATTAAATGAAGGGCATGATATGGTAGGCAACGAGCTTCAGGGTACACCCAACTTCTTCGCCGGGGCGGTGGTAAACCCGGGGGCTGACACTGAGGCTGCTTTCGAGCTGCAGCTTATTAAGATGGAGCAGAAAATAGAGGCGGGAGCTAAGTTCTTCCAGACCCAGGCTGTCTACGATGCTAACATCTTCGCCAAGTTTATGAAGAGAGCGGAAAAATTCGGCGTTCCCATCCTAGTGGGACTGATACCTTTGAAATCAGCCGGTATGGCTAAATTTATGAATAAAAATGTCGCCGGTGTCTTCGTGCCTGACGACATAATTGACCAGATGGCTAAGACTGACGATAAACCCAAAACCTCAATAGAGATTACCGCCAAATTGATGAGAGAGATGAAGGATATGTGCCAGGGTGCTCATCTTATGACCCTTGGCTGGGATAAATATGTGCCGGCGATAGTAGAGGCTGCCGGGGTATAAGGTTTGTGCGACTAATAAGTAGTCGCCTATTTCAGGATGGTAAGTGGTCGTTTCTCACTACCGAGTCAAGGTAACTACGAGTATGGCTATACTCAGGCTTGCCAGCTTGCCTGTGAGCAACTGGCCAAGATTGAGGATATAAAGCAGCAGTGCTGCAAAAGCGGTGCCCACTACCTGGAAATAGATTCTCAGAGGGTTATCGCCCTTGAATATCTGAACCGAAGATATCAGGTCACCCTTCCCGATATTGACATTTCCCTGGCAGATAGCGAAGAGGAAGTGCCGATAAGAGACAAGATTCTGATACTCCATTACCTAACCCTAGCCAAAGGCACCCCCCTCGCCAATAAAATGATAACCTTTAAGGAACTGCCCGGAGGACTTAACTATTTCCCCTCATTCTCTGAGAGAACGATAAAACCACTGGTAAACCACTTTGGTGAGGAGCCCCATCGGCTCGTAGATGCTGCGAAAACACTGGGCGGTCGTAAAGCGGATTACGGCGATGCGGCAGCGACCATCAATGCCTTCCCCTATGTACCGATAACTCTCGTCCTGTGGCGGGGTGACGAGGAGTTCGCTCCCTCAGGCAGCATAATTCTTGACGCTACCATCTCCGATTACCTGTCCACAGAGGATATCACCGTGCTCTGTGAAACTATAATCTGGAAGCTAATCAAGCTGGTGAAGTAGAGCTACAGTCCCCTCAGCCTGCTTTAGTCTTCTCAATCCTTACCGCACAGACCTTGAGTTCAGGTATCTTAGCTACCGGGTCAAGAGCCGGGTTGGTGAGCACGTTGGTCGGGCTTTCAGCAAAGTGGAAGGTCATAAAGACCACCCCCACCGGTGAAACCTCAGTTACCTTAGCCCTAGCCACCACCTCCCCCCTTCGGGAGATGACCTTTATCCTTTCACCATCAGCAATGCCTAAAGCTGAAGCATCCTCGGGGTTTATCTCCACCAGCTCTTCGCTCCTCAATATAGTGAGCCCCTCCACCCTTCGGGTCATGGTACCAGTATGCCAGTGATAGAGGCTCCGCCCGGTGGTCAGTATCAGTGGATAGTCGCTATCGGGGAGCTCCATAGATGGCTTATACTCCAAGGGTATAAACCGACCCTTGCCTCTGGTGAACTGCTGGGTATGAAGGATGGGCGTCCCCGGGTGTTCCTCAGTGGGGCATGGCCAGTGCAAGCCACCCTCTTCCAAACGACGATAGGAAATACCACCATAGCTGGGGGTAAGGCTGGCAATCTCATCCATAATCTGAGAGGCGTTTTCAAAATCAAAACCTTTGCTCCCCATCCTCCGGGCGAGCTGGCAGGTAATCCACCAGTCAGGCTTGGAGTCACCCGCAGGCTCTACTGCCTTCCTCACTCGCTGCACCCTTCTTTCAGTATTGGTAAAGGTGCCGTCCTTTTCGGCAAAGCTCGCTGCTGGCAGAACAATGTCAGCCAATTGAGCTATCTCGGAGAGGAAAATGTCCTGAGCCACGAAGAAGTCTAGTTTCTTAAATGCTTCCCTGACATGATTGGCGTCAGGATCGCTCAGTGCCGGGTTCTCTCCAATAAGGTAGATCGCCCTTATCTCTCCCTTGTCAGCAGCACCAATCATCTCGGTGATAGTTAGCCCAGGCTCAGCTGGTAAAGAGCACCCCCAGGCAGCCTCAAACTTATCCCTGAGAGCCTGGTTGGCTACTGCCTGATAACCGGGATACACATTGGGCAGAGCACCAAGGTCACAAGCACCCTGCACATTATTCTGACCTCGCAGAGGATTAACCCCGGTTGATGGCTTGCCAATATTGCCAGTAAGCATGGCCAGATTGGCAGTGGCTATTACATTATCAGTGCCGTGGGAATGCTGGGTGATGCCCATAGAATAGAGGATAGCGGAAGGCTTATTGATAGCATATATCCTGGCCGCCTCAGCTATCTTATCCTTAGCCACACCGGTAATG
>DAOWAU010000080.1 GCA_030634425.1 Dehalococcoidia bacterium | reverse complement strand
TTGGGGAATGCGGCCTCACATATTGAAGTTCCTGCTTTCATAGCATCAGCCGCCAATATCAATTCTGGTAGGTATACCTCTCCGGCATCAAAGAGGTCACCAACCTCAACTATTCCGAGAACAAACCCCTTTTCTACCATTGCCACCGGGTCAACCCCACCGGTCAAACCCTCCTTGGCAATCTCCTCAGCCTTAGCCACATCGTAATCCATGATTGATTTCTTTGCCGCTGCTAAGATCTCTTGTTCGTTTGCCACAGTAGTAATCTCCTTTCTTCTAGTTATTTGGAAAATTATGCAGCAGGTACGCGTTCTTTTCTGGCACTCTCAACGATCTCTCGTAGTGTCTTCTTCACATCATCGCTTAAAGGCTCAGGTTGGTGGGTTGTTATAATCCTGCGTGCTTCTTCTCTCGCTCTCTGGGTTAAATCTTTGCCTCCTGTAGCCTCCCAAGCCCCTCGAGTTTGACGGTCAATCAATTTTGACTTTGACTGTCTTCTCATAAACTGTATGGTGTGTTTCTGGTGCAGGAAGTCTTTTATCTCATGAGCCTGCTTTACTAAATCAACCGCCATTGTGTCATCGGTAACGTCAATCCCCTGAATCGTATGTTGGATCATTTTTACAATGTCGTTGTCAATCATCAGCTGCTCATGGCTCCAGGTCTGCCCTGATTCTAACATACCCATGCCATAAATCAGGTTAGCCCCAGCTAGGGCAGGCATTAGGCTTGTTATCGTTTTCTCATGTGCTGCCTGGGCATCGGGTAGCTTAGAATCTGCCTAGGTCCCGGAGACATAGCTCGGCAGGTTATAGTACTGGGCGAGCTTTGCCACCGCAGAGCTTATTATACCCATTTCCGGCGCTCCCACCGGTGCGTTAGCAAGGATTAAATCTAACATGGTGGTGGAGCTGCCATAGATTATCGGTGCTCCCTTCTTACTGAGCTGGCTGAGGGTTATGCCCCCCAGCACCTCGGCATTATGGACTAGTAGCGTTCCCGCGTTGGTAACCGGGGCGGTACCCCCTGATAGCGCCATGGACAAGATGTTGCAGGGTATGCCTATCCTTGCCGATTCAACTATAACCTCGCAGGCTTCATGGCTGAGTTGCAGCGGGCTTACCGGGCAAATTAGAATGGAGCAGATGGGTCGTCTCCTCATCTCCTCCTCGCCCCCAGCTACGGCTGCGCCCATGTCAAAAAATCTTCTGACACTCTCGGTAGATAGTATGTCCACATGGTGGAAGTGCTTACTGCAGTTGGTGAGACATGTCTCGGTAGCGACAAGGTCTTCTATTTCTGGGGGAGCATCTCTGGGGACCACTGTCTGGGTGAGCACGTCTACACCCTCAGCAGCATCAGACAATATCGCGGAATCGGCCAGGTCTTTATTAGTTGACTCTCTATGCTTACCGGTTTCTAAATCGAGGACGTTTATACCGACGCCAAAAGTAGTATAGGCTACTCTGGTGCCTTCTAGGACAATGTCATACTTGGGGTCTCGTCCGGCAAGCAGTACCTTTGATGGGGCTGATGCTATCGCCTCATCTACCAGATAAGGAGGTATCTTAACTATGTTAGTTTTTTTATCAACCTTACACCCGTGTGAATGGAAAATGTCCTGTGCTTCATCAGTGAGCACCATAATGCCGCCATTTTCTAGGACATCCAGCGTTGCTCTATGCAGCTCGGCTAATTCATCATCGGTAAACATATTAAGGCCTAAGCCTGAGAGCTGGCTATATGGTGCTCTTGTGCCTCTAATCATTCCAATCTCCTCCTTCTTCTTGCCCTAAACCTTTGCCTCCATCCCTATAACGCTATCTATCACCCCCTTTCATCATTTTGGAATCAAGCTTGGTATAGATATTTTAACCTCTCCACCCTTCTGGCGTCAACCTTTGAATGTATCAGCGCTTTGGTCAGTTGTCAATAATACTTTTGGGCGGTTGACGGTGTTCGGCGCAGTAATATATAATTAGTGTCCGATTATGATTTTTTGGGGATGATATCCCCGAATTAAGAAAGGAGGTGATATATTAGGCCAGTTTCTACTCATAATGAAACTAATATTTAGCCAAAGGAAGGAGGCGAATATGGGAGTTAAATCGAAGGCTGGCGCATTCGAGAGTTACGACCGAGCCATTACCGGTCCCAAGATGGATGAGAATGAGTGGGATCGACAGGTAATCCCCCAAACAACGAAGAAATTAAAGGAAAAGTATAACCTTAAGTTTGACAAGAAACAGATTATCCCCACAGATGACGATTTACTGGATCGCTTATACCAGGCAGGACTTGAGATGCTGGTCACCTGTGGGACTTTTTGTGCCGATACCAAGCGTGTCATCAAGTACACTGAGGAAGAGATACTGGGGGCTGTAGCCGGTGCTCCTCGCGAGCTCATTATTGGTGAGGGGCGAGATGCGCGGCGGATGGCACCTCGGTGTGGTAACGACCCTCGTCCACCGTTGTGCCAGGGCGGACCCACTGGAGCTCCAGTCAGCGAGAATATCTTTGTTCAGACCCATGAAGCATTTGCTAGGGAGCCGTTAGTGGACTGCATTGTTGACGGGGTTCTTGATACCATCTATGGACATCCGCTGGCATCCAATACCCCGTGGGATATCGCCGCGGCTAAAATGGAGGCACTGGCGATTCGTGAGGCGGTAATGCGGGCTGGTCGCCCCGGGATGGGCTTCTAGGGGCCTGAAACCCCGCTTACTGCGACTGGAGTTATTGCTGCCGATTTTCCTGGAGGGATGAGGCCCTGTGATAACCATGAGATAAGTCAGCTCAACGAGCTCAAGATTGATCTCGAGGCTTTTGTCTTTGTTGCCCATTACAGGATGAACGGCGATATTATTATGACTGAGCAGATGCCTATTATGGGAGGCTGGGCTGGAGGCATCGAGGAGACTGCCATCGTTGGCACAGCCACCCATCTGAACACTCCCACACTGGTGGGCGGAGATTGGCATCTGGATGGCCCGACTCACATGCGCTGGGGAATCACAACCGCCAGGGAGTGTTTGTTGATTGCTGCGCATATAAATCGGGCTATCGAGCGTCACTCGCACCTGCTCACTGGCAACCAGTACTATACCGCTGCCGGACCATGCACCGAGATGTGCTTGCTGGAAGCGGCGGCTCAGGCTGTTACCGACACCGCCAGCGGTCGTGAGCTTATGAGCGGTTGCGCCTCAGCCAAGGGCACAATTCTAGACCGCACCACTCCCATTGAGGCACGGATGATGGCTTACGCTGCCCGCGCCGTAGCCGGGATGGACCCAGAGAAGGTGAACTACCTGCTCGATAAGCTGGTGGAAACCTATGAGGGAATCTCCGCCGATGCTCCTAGGGGGTCAAAGAGGGAAAAATTCAATAACCCACCCATAGGGAAGACCTTCCAGGAATGCTACGACGTCATCACTCTGGAGCCTACCGATGAGCACTTACAGGTGCTGGGTAAGGCGATGAAGACGATGGAGAAGATAGGGTTCGAGTTTAAGCTGTAAAAGGTTGCTTAGTAAACGAGACACCCACCACCCTACCTAGGGTGGTGGGTGTCTTTATTTAGCCCTGTCTATTAGTTACTCGGTTTAACGAGCACCAACAGGAAGTCCGGCTCTCTCTTTGAACTGCTCCACGCAGTTAATTCTGATTCCCAGTAGTTCGGCAATGCGGAACTTAGCCGCCATCCCCTTGGGACGACCAGACATCTGGGCAATGAGACCTAGGTGAAGCTCATCTCTGACCTCGCTCATCTTGACACAGTCAGAGAGCTGCAGTATCGAGACATTCAATTTCTTGGCGACATACTCTTTAGCTTCTTGAAGCCTCATGCC
>DAOWAU010000160.1 GCA_030634425.1 Dehalococcoidia bacterium | reverse complement strand
TGTTTTAATCGGTGGCGGTATAGCCCCTACTTTCTTAGAGGCTGAATTATATGAAGTAGGGCTATCCTTGATTGAGAACAATATGATACGATTGGCTTCCAAGTTGTTGGGAAGGGTTGCCAAAGAGAACAGGTGCTTTCTGTTACCTGTTGATGTAGTTGTTGCCGACGAGATTAGCTCTCAAGCTAGAGTCGAAGTGGTATCTATAGAGCAGATACCACCCTGGGCAAGAATTGTAGATATAGGCACCCAAACCATAGAAACCTTTGGTAAAGTATTACAGATGAGCAAAACAGTTTTTTGGAACGGTCCCATGGGCATATATGAGATACCCGAGTTTTCCAAGGGAACGCATGATATGACCGAACTCATAGCCGCTCTTAATGCCACTACTGTTATCGGGGGAGGTTCTACGGCTGAGATAGTGACCAAGTCGGGATTAGCTCGTAAGATGACCTTTGTCTCTGCAGGTGGTGGTGCCTCGCTCAAATTTTTATCCGGTAAGGCATTGCCGGGGGTGGAAGCCCTGTTGGATAAAAAACCAAAACCAGAAGAGCTTTAGGGGGTTTCATCTATGACGTTGTTAGTACCTAATTTGGAGTTGGTGAAGACAGTTACCAAGCCTTCGCCTGACAAGATTGTATTATTAATTATTGATGGGCTGGGGGGATTACCTCACCCCCAAACAGGTAGGACGGAGCTGGAGACAGCCGATACGCCAAACCTTGACCAGTTAGCAACCGAAGCTATATGTGGTGTTATCGACCCGGTAAGCCCGGGGATAACTCCAGGAAGCGCTCCGGGTCACCTAGCCCTGTTTGGTTATGATCCTTTCAGCTATAACATTGGTCGGGGTGTGCTGGAGGCAGTTGGAGTAGATTTCCCTCTTGAATCGCAAGATGTAGCCGTTCGCGGGAACTTCTGTGTTATAGATGAAGCCGGCTTGGTCGCTGACCGCAGGGCAGGGCGCCTCTCTACCGAGAAGTGTGCTGAGCTGTGTCAGTTGCTTGATGGCTTGGTAATCGAGAATGTCAAAATTTTTGTTTCTCCAGTAAAGGAGCACCGTTTTATGGTGGTATTTCGGGGGGAGGGACTTGCTCCAGATGTCACCGATTCTGACCCTCAGCAGATAGGGGCAGCTCCCAAGCCCATTACTGCCCTCAATTCACAAGCCGGTAAGACAGCGAGCATTGCCACTAAGTTTGTAGCTCAGGCGAAGGCGACTCTAGCTGGGCATCATCCAGCCAATATGGTGCTCCTCCGTGGTTTCTCCCAGCGACCTCAATTTCCCACCATGGGCGAGATTTATAAATTGAAACCAGCGGCCATTGCCAGTTATCCCATGTATCGAGGGCTGGCCAAGCTGGTGGGCATGGAGATTCTGGAGACAGGAAATAGCATTGAAGATGAGCTTGCTACCCTGAAACAGAACTATGCTGATTACGACTTCTTCTTCGTACATATAAAGGGGGCTGACGCTGCTGGTGAAGATGGCGACTTTGACCGGAAGGTCAAGATTATAGAGCAGGTGGATAGAGCTTTACCCAGCCTGATGGATGTTAAGCCCGATGTCCTTGTCGTTACCGGTGACCATTCCACACCAGCCTTGCTTAAGGGACATAGCTGGCACCCGGTGCCTATTCTCCTGCGTTCTAAATGGTGCCGTCCCGACAAGGTATGCCAGTTTTCCGA
>DAOWAU010000070.1 GCA_030634425.1 Dehalococcoidia bacterium | reverse complement strand
GTTGGGAACGTAGTTCACTCAATTTATTTTCCCCCTCCTTTGTGTAGTTGGTTATAAATCAATATCATTGGTAACAGTGGTTTATATCTCAAGCCAAGAATGAGAATAGAGTGTCTCGCTGGTGAGAACCCTTACCGTCTTTGCGTATTTTACCTCCTCTTTGCCTAAAGAGGAGAGGTCAGGTTTCTCGCCATCCATCACCCGATGCACCAGGTTGACCAGTCCAGGTCTCTCACCTCTAGCTATTTTTACCAGCTCAGCGTCAAAGGCATCCACTATAGCTGAATAAAGGTTGTACTTCATCAGCATCATCAGATAGGTCCGATTAAGGTATGGCCTGAGGTGGGTGGGGGTGCCGTTGGAGACATTGGATAGACCCACGGCAGATTTACACCCCGGGGCAATCTCTTGGAGCATGCTCATAAATTCTAGGCAGGGCTTCACCTGATTGGTATCCACATTGACCACGGGGGTAACTATGGGGTCGAACCAGATATGCTCGTTGGTAACCCCCATTTCATTGGATTTATACATAAGCTCAGCGGCTATCATTGCCCTTTCATCAGCATCTCGGGGCATTCCCTCTCTTCCCCATAACAGACCGATCATATCGGCATTGTATTTGCTGACTAGAGGTAGTTCCTCCTCCATTCTAGGTAATGAGATGGAATTAATTAATGCCCTACCCTTATGTACCTTTAGCCCAGCCTCTATAGCCAGGGTGTTTGTGGTATCCAGGGATAATGGCTTGTCAGTAACCTCCTGCACAGTTTCAACCATCCATGTCATGAACTCATCCCCACCCTTTCGGGCAGGGCCGATGTTGATGTCAAGGTAATCCATGCCGGCCTCAGCTTCAGCCTTAGCCATTTTTTGGATGGGCTCGGGGTTTCTCTCCTTCATGGCTTCGCCGGTGATTTTGGTGGTAATATTGATATTCTCTCCGATAAGGATCATTGCCCTCCTCCTCCTTATGGTTTCCACGTCTTAAGGTAGGCTGGAATGTGGGCCCCTTCCCTGGGACCAACTAAAACCTCCCAGTCCTTTAGCTCATCTTCTATACCGCCACTTTCCGCAGCAATATATCCTGGAATTATCAACTTGCGATGTTTAACCTTATCCATAATCCCGCTCTTTTTAACAAAGGCAGCAATGCAATCGCAGACAAATGTGCCTGCTGCCCAGGCGGTCATAACCGAAAGCCCGTCAGTGTTCATGATCAAGAGGTAGGCGGGAACTTTGCTGCTCTCTATCTCACCAGCGACAATAAAGTAGGTAAGGGAGAAGTTGGTGGTAATAAGCACCGGGGAATTTTCATCAGGCCCCCCGATCTCGTAGATGCCCTCTTCGGTCATCAGCGGTCGCTGGGGGTCGGTATAGATATTCAGCCTTTCTACCAGCAGGGGGAACAGGCTCTCCCCGTGAAAATCGGAGAGGACAATAATACCGCCATATTTAGCCACAAAAACGGAGGCAATTACTGCCTCCTTCATGGGGTCATCGGTCATCTCGCCGGGGAAAACGATGGTGGGGAAACCCAAAGGACGGAACTTTTTCACTAAAGCGGCACCCCTGATGGATACCTGGTCCTCAAATGCCTGACGAACAGTTCTTGCCCCGGAGTCGAGAACGATATCTTTAATGCCAGCTTCGGTTAACTTGGCAGTAAGCTGGGCAAGCTCCTCCAAGTTGGCTGCCTTTGCCGCTACCGGGCAGGAATGTTCCTTAGCCAGATTTGCCACGGGCTCCAGGTTCTCTTCGGTGGCAGCGTATAGCAGTGGTTTCCCGTCGGCGCAGGCCTTTAGACCGGCAGCCAGAACATCAGGATTGGTGCTCATCAGGATAATATCGTAATCGGTATTCTGTTTTACTTTGCTGACCAGAGCCTCAAATTTACTGGAGTCTCCAGAGTCATCCTTTATCGCTACCAGGTCGGCACGAAGGGTGAGACCTATCCTGTCATATTGAAGCTCGTTGAGTTTCTTCACTCTGGCATCGACCTCGGCCTCATCCATGGCATCGCTGATAAGGAGAGCGAAGCCGCAAGGGTGCTCGAACCTTTTTTCATGGCGAAACATGACTGTCTCACCACCAATGGTTAGTGCCCTGTCGCCGACTCCGATAGTAACCGGTCTGATAGGAGGTGCTGCTGCCTCTACTAGTTTGACCTTTGCTTCATCGGAGATGTAGGGGCAGGCAGAAAGTTCCGCCTTTCCCCCTGCCAGGTTCATGGCGAAGGCAAGGCAGGTAGGCACCCCGCACTCACCACAGTTTGTCTTGGGGAGTAATTTGAAGATCGCTATTCCAGTAAGTGGCATGGATAGAACTCCTTTTCTATATTAAAGACTCCATAGTAAGGGCTGGGTGTCCCTTCTCCTGCAGGAAGGGTAAGATTTCCTCCTCGGTGGTGCCCACTGTCTCATCGGCAATCATATCCGGCAGGTCAGGCATGCCGATCTCTTCCGCTCTAGCTTTAAGTCGCTCGGCAATCTCTTCCTTTAGCATCTTGGGCATCCACACTATCCTCTTGATACCGCCGTCACCGGCGATGAATTTCCTTTGGCAGATATTGTACTTGCCGTGACCAACGAACCCCGGGGTGCTCACCCCACCACCGATAGTGCCAGCAAGTGTGGTGAATTTCATCCCGCAGGGAGTCATTTCAGCAAATTCCCGATTTACCGTCATTACCCCATTGCATATAGGGAGGACAGCGGCGATACACTCACAGCAGCCACAGGTGGTCATGGGGTCATGGATTATGCTGTAGAAGTTATAGTGGTCTAATTTTCCGCGTGAAGCCTTAAGGAGAAAATCGTTTACCCCTTTCCACTGCCCCAGCTTGGTGTCTATCATTAATCCCTTTTCCACTGGTTGATTAGGCCCGGTAGGGTTAATTTCGTAAGCAGCTTTACAGTCCATCCAGTTATAGGAGCCGCAAAGCCCGGTTCTTTCCGGGCTAATGACGCAGACGTGGCTGGGGGCAAAGGACTGACACAGGGTGCATGAGTAGTATATATCGGTGGTTTCATCGGTCATGCCTTCAATTCGGGCATCCCGCACATGGTATACCTCCCTCGCCTTTTCCAGCATCTCCTTTACTTTATCCTCTTCGGTGTAGATTTTTACCTGTAGCTTATCAAATATCCGCCCAAAATCCTGATGCAGCTTGGCATGGAGGAGGGTGCCGATATGCGATATCTTGAAGCCTTTCTCCTGAGCTGTTTTACTGACTCTGAGCCAGCCAATGTCTCTCTGCCCCTGGTGCCATACCCCGGTAGCATAGTTTATCAGATGGTGAATTTGACGCTCCAGGATAGGTTCATAGTCCTCCTGAAACTCTCTTCCAGCGACCTCAACCACTGTGGCCATGGGTAAATGGGATTCTGGGGGGATGTCGGTTATCTCAGGGCCAATAACTTCAATCTTGCCATCCTCTACCTCATTCATCCGTTTGCTGGTAACCCACTCCACCATAGGTGTAGGCGGGCTGCCCGTGCCACACTCCAGATACCATTCTCCCTTGCGCACCCTCTCGCCCTCAAAGGCAGGGCCATAGGCTAGCGGTATGGGCACCTCGGTTACGCTGGTCTTGAGCCCTCTTACCTCTATGGCTTTGGCTACTATTTTGTGGTGAGGGATATTGGAAACAACGTGCTCATAGGTGCAAATCCCGGTGGGCAGGATCTCAGGTATCGGGGTATCAGCAATGGTGGGGAATCCCCAGTTGACCGCCCCGGTGGCATTGGCATACCACTCATCGGTAACATATCCCAGTGGCAGGATAAAGGAAAAGACGCGGTCTTTATTATAGATGAGGATTTTCCTGTAATCGCCAGGCTCAATGCCGCCAAAGGACATAGCCACTCTGTTGGCAAAGCCCATGGCAAACACCGCCGCACTGATATCGGGGCCAAAGGAGACTAATCGAACCGGCCACCCAATCTGAACCCCCGCTTCAATAAGCTGTTTAGAGAACCTCTTATTGTTATACTCAGCACACATGAAGACATACAGATTCTTTGACTGGAGTTCCTGAGCGATCTTCTTGGCGGTCTCCGCATCGGGAGCGGCACCACAAATGGCGGCGAAGCCCGGCGCGGTGCCGTCAACAAACTCGAGTCCCCTCTTTCTCAGGATTACATCATCAGCGGCACCTAACCAGATATTACTGTCGGTGACCTCTTCTCCCTTGGTGTAAAAGTCAGGCTGCTCCAGGTATCTTATGGCTTCAATGATTTCCTCGGCGAAGAAGGTTGCCATGCCAGCATCAAGAGCTGGTGCCAAATAAGGCAGAGGGTGCTTTTCCCTCACCGGGGGTGGCAGGAGCGATCTACACCTTTTCAGAACCGCCTCCATATCGCCTAGCTTTTCTACCTTGATGCCTAGGATGCCGTAGATTATGGGGAGGTAATAGGCAGTATTGGG
>DAOWAU010000077.1 GCA_030634425.1 Dehalococcoidia bacterium | reverse complement strand
TGAGGAAGCTCAAGCCAGAGGGCTAGGAGCAATATCCTTCGAAGGTAAAATGATAGATTATATGAACTACAAGCAGGCCAAGGATCTGGTACGCCTAGTAGAGTTCATTGCTGAGGAGGAAGACGAGAGCCCCCTCCTATAAGTCTATAACTTGCCTAAGTATGTCGCCATTGCCCAAATGCTAGGGGTCAATACGCAGGGTCTCTCTTTTCAAGAGGCGGCAGGAAAAGGAGTAGAGGCGTTTAAGGCTCTGGCTGAAGATATTACTATTCCCCTCCGTCTACGGGGCTTGGAAGTACCTAAAGAAGCTTTAGAAGAGCTGGCTGTAGCTAGTATGGATGTGACTCGGCTCCTAGCAAATAACCCGAAGAAACTTACCCTGGATGTTAAGCGTATTTGGAGAAATGCCTGGTAAGCTAGCGAGACTCTGCTGAAGTTTAACTATAAGGTTAGGTGGGCTAATGACTAAGAAGATTGTGCTTCCGTTGACTGATGAAATCTTGGAAGACCTTAAAGCTGGAGATGATGTTTTACTTACTGGCGTAGTATATGTGGCTCGAGACGCTAGCCATCAAAGAATGGTTGAGGCTCTGGATCAAGGAAGGCTCTTACCGTTTGATATTAAGGGGCAGACGATATTCTTTATGGGTCCCACCCCTGCTAGGCTAGGGAAGCCAATTGGATCGACTAGTCCTACTACCAGTGGTCGTATGGACAGCTACTCACCCCGCTTAATAGCTGAGGGACTTAAAGGGATGATTGGTAAAGGGATGCGTTCCCCGGAGGTAAGGGAGGCTATGAAGAAATATAAAGCAGTGTATTTTGCGGGGGTTGCTGGTTGTGGGGCTCTTCTCTCTAAGAGGGTTAAGAAGTCAGAGGTAATAGCTTATGAGGATCTTGGACCTCAGGCAATCCGCCGCTTGGAAATAGAAGATTTTCCAGTCACCGTGATAAATGATATCTATGGTGGAGACCTTTATGAGGAGGGAAAAACTAGGTATAGAATATGAGAGAGATTGATGTCAAGGAAATAACCAAGGCAGTATCGCAACTCTTTCAAGAAGCTTGCTACTATCTTCCAGAAGATGTGCTGAATGCCCTCAAGCAAGCACGTCAGACAGAGGAATCACCTATCGGGTGTAATGTGCTAGACAGAATAATAGAGAATGTCGATATCTCAGCTAAGGAGCAAATCCCTATATGCGGAGACACAGGAGTCGCAGTAGTCTTCCTTGAGATAGGGCAAGACATCCACGTAGTCGGGGGTGACATCTATTGCGCAATAAATGAAGGAGTGCGGCAGGGATATGCCGAGGGCTATCTACGTAAGTCTATAGTGAGTCAGCCTTTTTCTGCTAGAACCAACACTGGTGATAATACCCCTTCTATGATTCATACCGATATTGTCCCCGGTGATAAGCTCAAAATCGTTGCTCTTCCTAAGGGTGCTGGCTCTGAGAATATGGCTCGCCTAGCTATGCTACCTCCGGCGCAAGGTCGTCAAGGGGTTATAGATTTTGTGGTCAACGCTGTAGACGAGGCGGGAAGTAATCCGTGTCCTCCGCACATTGTTGGCGTCGGCATAGGCGGCACGGTGGAAAAGACGATGATGCTGGCTAAGCGAGCCTTATTGCGTAGAGTAGATGAGCCCAATCCGGATGCCGAGGTCGCTGAGCTGGAGGCGGAAATTCTCGAGCGAGTAAATAGGCTAGGTATTGGGCCAGTAGGATATGGTGGCAGAGCCACAGCTCTGGCTGTTCATGTTGAGGTTTTTCCGAGCCACATCGCAAGCTTGCCGGTGGCGGTTAACATACAGTGCTGGTGTGCTCGGCAGAAAGTAGCAATTCTTTAAGGATAGTGTGCATCAAGCGATGAGAGACAATTTAAGGAGGTGGAAGATGGGCGCCACTAGGGAATTGGCAAAGTTTTGCAGTAGCCTGAGTTATGAAGACCTTTCTCGTGACGTTGTTGATAGGGTCAGATACCTCGCTTTAGACTTCCTCGGTGTGGCAGTGCGGGGAACCTTAACAAAGCAGGCTGAAATTGTGCGCAATTTTGCTAAGGATATGGGCTGTGAAGGGGGCGTAATTATTGGGACAAGCATGAGAGCACCTTATCAGTATGCAGCTCTAGCTAACGGTACATCATCACATTCCTTGGAACTGGATGATCTAAGTAACGAGTCATCTGCCCATGTTGGGGTGGCAATCTTCCCAGCCGCCTTTGCCATGGCTGAGCTGACGGGGTGTGATGAGAAGAAATTTATAGAAGCCGTAGTATCAGGCTATGAAGTCATGATTCGATTGGGCAAGGCTTTGAATCCTGCTAGCCACTATGCTCGAGGCTTTCACCCTACCGGCACCTGTGGCACATTTGGGGCAGCCACAGCAGCGTCGAAGATACTTAACCTTGATGAGGGACAGACGCTCAGTGCTTTGGGTATTGCGGGCAGCCAGGCAGCAGGGGTCATGGAGTATCTGACTAGTGGTACTTGGACCAAGCCACTACATGCGGGGTGGGCGGCTCACAATGGCATGATAGCAGCTCTTTTAGCAAAAGGGGGCTTTAAGGGGCCCACCACTGTAGTGGAGGGCAGATTTGGTTTTCTCCATGCTTATTCCGATGATTTCGACCTTGAAAAGCTTCTTGCTGGGCTTGGCGACCCTTTCAAAATTATGAGAGTCAGTGTAAAGCCCTATGCGTGCTGCCGGTATGAACAGGGTCCGATCGATGGCATCCTAAAGCTTATAAAGGAGAACAAACTGAAGGCACAGGAGGTGGAGAAGGTCACCCTAGGGATATTGAAAGCTGGCTTTCCCATAATTGTGGAGCCTAAGGAATTGAAATATAATCCTCGGACGGTAGTTGATGCTCAGTTTAGTATGCCGTTTGGCGCTGCCGTTGCTGTTCTTTATGGGAGCGTCTCCTTGGATGAGTATACGGCAGACAACTTAGAGTCAAGCGAAGTGAAAGAGATGATGGGCAGGGTCTCTTGTGTAGCGGATGCTGAATTAGAGAAGGTCTACCCGAAACATTGGCCAGCCAGCGTAGAGATAGCCACAAAGGATGGCAGGAAATTCTCAACGAGGATTGACTACCCTAAGGGAGATCCGGAGAATCCCCTCTCTTGGGAGGAACTGATACTGAAGTTCAACAACCTGTCCTCTCGCGTTTTTTCTGAAAATAGAAGGAACCAAGTCATATCTAGAGTAAGGTCATTGGGCATCGGGGAAAGTATTTATGGGCTAACCAGTTTGTTATCCACGGGGGATACTCTCAAACCAGCACCGCCCGACTGAAATAATTAAAGGGAGAAAGGAGGTTGGAGAATGAGACGAAAACTCAGTGATGGCACGGAGGTTGTTTCAACTATTTGTGATCGCTGTCATGGTTGCTGCGGGGTTTTAGCTTATGTTAAGGATGGCAGGGTGGTCAAGGTTGAGGGTGACCCTGATTTCCCTCAGAACGAGGGGACCATGTGTCCCAAGGGGCTGGCAGTTACCCAGGTTCTCTATCACCCTGACCGCATTAAATACCCGATGAAACGGACTGGAGAGAGGGGAGGGGGCAAGTGGCAGCGTATCTCTTGGGATGAGGCGCTGAACACTGTTGCCTCTAGGTTCAAGGAGATTATGGACAAATGGGGCCCGGAATCTATTACCTGCTCCTATGGGGACCACGGCTTCCATGACTTTAAAAATATTTTCAAATTGACCTGGCTCCATGCCATGGGGAGCCCAACCTGGTTTCACTCCGATGCTCATTACTGCTATACCCCTATGATTATGGCTAATCGTGTTACCTTCGGTGAATCATTGACCTCGGAAGTAGGACCTGACTACCGAAATAGCCGGTGTATTATGCTCTGGGGGGGCAATCCAGTAATGTCACACCCAACACGAGCACGGGACATTATGATCGGCAAAAAGAAGGGGGCCAAGCTAATTGTGGTTGACCCCCGCTTCTGTGAAATCGCCTCCAAGGCAGACATTTTCCTCCAAGTCAGACCGGGTGCTGACGATGCCCTTGCGCTGGGCATGCTGAATGTCATTATCAATGAGGGACTCTATGATAAGGAATTTGTGGATAAGTGGTGTGTTGGCTTTTCTGAACTAAGGCAGCGTGTTCAGGAATATCCTCCTAGCTGGGTATCGGAGGTAACTTGGGTCTCCGAAGAGGACATCATCAGTGCTGCCCGTATGTATGCTACCAACAGTCCAGGAGCTGCGATGCATACCCGCATGGGGGTTCAGATG
>DAOWAU010000136.1 GCA_030634425.1 Dehalococcoidia bacterium | reverse complement strand
GGGGTGATACTGGCGAGCCAGCTTGCGATAAGCCTGCTTTATCTCACGCTCACCAGCATTCCGGCTAATCCCTAAAATACCGTAATAGTCCTTGCCTGCCATCTCTGCTCCAGGTGGTTTATTCTTTATATATTATAAATTACTTCATCATATATGTCAATATTTTTTCAAGAATCTTAATAAATTTTTATAAGGAATTCTGCTAAAACGCTTAAACTATTTGGTAGCGAGAGAGCCAATCAGCTAAATAAAAGGGATAACAGGGGGCAAGGTTACCGAAAACTTGACAATTAAACATTTGCCTGCTTATAATAAAAAAAACTCCCTCTCCGCTCTGAGCAAGATAAACCGATACAATAAAGAGCGAAAAGAGTTTTTCCCCAGAGCTAGCATGTTTCATCCTTTAGTAGGTTCCCAGAAAAATTGAAGGTTTTCCAGTATGTCTAAGTATATATTTGTGACTGGGGGTGTAGTTAGTTCAGTTGGCAAGGGCATCACCGTTGCCTCTATCGGCACCCTCCTGAAGAGTCGCCAAATCACCGTATCTGTTCAGAAGCTAGACCCTTATCTCAATGTTGACCCGGGAACAATGTCACCCTATCAGCATGGTGAGGTATTTGTTACCCAGGATGGTGCCGAGACTGACCTCGATTTAGGTAATTACGAGCGTTTCATTGATGCCGAATTTACCGCCGATTCTAACGTTACCTCGGGGCAGATATACAGCGCTATTATTGCCAAGGAAAGGCGGGGTGACTTTCTGGGTGGCACTATCCAGATTGTGCCTCATCTTACCACTGAGATTAAGGAACGGTTTAAGCAGTTAGCCAAGAAATCCCAGGCTGACGTGGTTCTTATTGAGATAGGCGGCACCGTGGGTGATATTGAGGGACAACCCTTCCTTGAAGCCGCCAGACAGATGAGAAAGGATGTGGGGCGGGATAATGTGCTCTATATTCACGTTACCTTCCTCCCTTATCTCACCGCTACCCAGGAGCTGAAGACCAAGCCTACTCAGCATAGTGTCAACGAGCTGCGCCGAATTGGTATTCAACCTGACATTATCATATGCCGCGGTGACCACCCTATCTCGGAAGGGATAAGGGATAAAATATCCCTGTTCTGTGATGTGGAGCGGCAAGCTGTCATCCCCCTGCCCACGGTATCCACTATCTATGAGGTACCGCTGGTCTTGGAGGAAGCCGGACTGGGGCAGCTGGTTATCGATAGGCTCAGCCTTAAAGCAAAGCGGACCGACTTAAAGCAGTGGCAGGAACTGGCCTCGCGCCTCAACGCCTCCCTTGAGCCGGTTAATATCGCCTTGGTCGGCAAATATGTAGAATTACAGGACGCCTACTTCTCCGTTCGTGAAGCGCTATGCCACGCTGCCATTTATCATGATAGAAATATTAATCTGCTCTGGATTCAGTCTGAGGACTTAGAAAAAGATGGTGGCGATGCTCTACTGCGCTCAGCCCAGGGCATAATAGTCCCTGGTGGCTTTGGCGTTAGAGGGGTAGAGGGCATGATAAAGACAGCCACCTATGCCCGAACCAATGAAATTCCCTACTTGGGACTGTGCCTGGGGTTGCAAGTTATGGTAATTGAGTTTGCCCGCTATGCCCTAGACTCAACCAAGGCAAACTCCGCCGAGTTTGACCCCACTACTCCCTACCCAGTTATTGACCTCCTTCCTGAACAGAAGAGGGTAAAAGATAAGGGAGGCACCATGCGTCTGGGTAACTACCCCTGCCAGCTGGTGCCAGGTAGCCGTGCCGCCAAAGCCTATGGACAGAGCCTGGTTTACGAGCGCCATAGACACCGCTTTGAATTTAATAATGAATTTCGAAGCCAGCTGCAAGAAGCAGGGATGATTTATAGCGGACTATCCCCCGATGGCAGTTTGGTCGAGGTCTGTGAGCTAGCCAACCACCCTTGGATGGTGAGTTGCCAGTTCCACCCTGAATTTGGATCTCGCCCCCGCCGTCCCCCCCCGCTGTGCCGCGATCTTATTTGTTTAGCCAAGGATGTACTACGCGAAGGGGCTCAACCGCCACTACCCTTTTCGCCGTAGTTTATGATAAAATACCGCCCACGAGTGAGGTGAACATGCGTATCTTTCTGGATACAGCCAATATTGACCAAATCAAGCAAGCTGCCAAGCTGGGCATTATTAGTGGTGTTACCACCAATCCCACCCTGGTGTCCAAGGAAAAAACGGCTGACTATCAAGCCACCGTCAAAGAAATCTGCTCTATTCTACCTGAAGGAGAGATTTCAGTTGAGGTGCTCGTTGAAGGAGTGGAGCCAATGATTGAGCAGGCGCAACAAATCTCCACCTGG